>JAEUSO010000273.1 GCA_016788605.1 Candidatus Kapaibacterium sp.
ATAATAGGTTCAAGACCAAATGATGCAAAACGTGCATCAAGATTATACTGAATTGTACCGTTTTGCGGTGCTCCATCAACGATAAATGTCGTCTGTTCATAAGCAAAGAGATTCGTACGAAACACATTATATCCGAATCGAACACCGACATGCAGTGCAGCAGTCAGCGGGGTCGCCTTCATCATAGATGATAATGGTGCACTGACGATACCGCCAAATGTGACAAGGTCTCCGCTACCATTTTGAAATGGTACGTTCGGTTTCGCAAAATGACCTAACTGTGTAAAGCCGCCGGTTCGCATAGTGTTCACACCACCCTGTGCATATACACCAAACTGAATAGGATTTGTAGTATCAATCCGTATCTGTGCCTTCAAAGTCACAAGCGTTGCCATAAGTACCAGTACAAGCAATACAGACCGACGGAAAAGTAAAGTTGTCATCTTCATGTTTCTTGTTACTGCACGATAAGTGAACGAACTACTATTGCCGACCCGAATGTCAAACGGGCATAATACACACCTGCATTAAAGAACTTGCGCTCTAAAAGTAAAGAGGCGCGGATTCCTTTCGTTTTCATCTCATTCGTCAAATCGGCAACCACATCACCCATTGCATCATAGATAACTAAAGAAAATGTCTCTTCATTTGACGGGAGAGTATAATACAACATACCGTTACCAACCATTGGGTTAGGACCGAGCGTCATGGCGATACCACGCTCCTGAGGATTTACATATCTGTTACCAAGTGTATCGGACCATATATCAGTGAGTTGAAGTTTGCCATTCGAAGCAATAAGCTCTGTCGGTATGGTCAAACCGTTGCCATCGCGCCATTCCAAATCGCGGACTTCTATGTCTGTACTACTATTGTCGCCAAGACCTGCAATCATTTGTATGGTTGCGAGATTAGCATTTGATTCTTGTAATGAAATTGGCGTGAGTAGCTGAATTGTTTGGTAACCGCTGTCAATCATTCCGCGTTGATTTACATTGGATGGAGTCATCAATGTTGCATTGAAACGGACATTGATTGCGATACTTTTCGGATCGAAGTTGATGAGCGATGAAGGTCGGACAATAGAGTCGAGTTTTACAGATAGTGTGAACAAATCGCCTGCTTTTTGTTCATGTTTTGTTGCTGAGATATACGTCTTGCAATACGGATACCGCTCAGTACCGCCTGTGGCAGCATACGAATATGCATCTTGCGAACCATAGCCCACAGTATAGACCATACACGGTTCATCACATTCGATTGTATGAATGCCATCGCTCACACGCCGGTAGCCATAAGAATAGCTGCTGTTCGGTAATGATGTGAATGTGATTGGAAATTTAGCTCCGTCAATTTGTATTGATGATGTTGCAACTGTTGGTGCTATGATACACACGTACTGCTCGACAAAAACTTTACGTGTTCCTTCGCGTACTTGGACGCAATTCAAAATGAACTTTTTCTGATAGTTATTGACAGGTATAAGCGACATCATGTTCATATCACCCAAACGGAGTGTTGTGTCAGTGCCTACATTCGACGACTCACGGAATTGCACAACATTGACCGGCTTTGATGCGACGACATACATTGCTTCATCTATTGGTATTGTCAGTGTTTCACCAATATCAATCGTTCCAAGTTCATCACCGTTTCCACTTACGACGGTGCCATCGTAGGATGTAGTAATCGAGAGCCAATCCTTCAAACCGCTTCGTTTGTCTTGCGGCATCGGAAAGGGAATCACATTTACTGTTGTACCCCAATATTCCAACGGTGTGCACTGCTCAAAACATGTGTTCCGTGTGCCAATACCGGGCAATGACGCATACTGTGCTCCTGCAAATACTGAAATCGGTTTATCTGCTTGTACAACCGTTCCGCTCAAAGTTTGAGGCGTTGAATCATTTTGCTTTATGTCTGCCTGAATAAAATAACATTGCCCTCTATTCAAGAGCAATGTTCGTTTGCGCGTTGAAGATACTGCACCGTCACACGTAAGTGATAAATTGACAACCGTCGAATCAACAGTTGCAATAATGACGGCTTGCGACGGAGTACTTTGGTCAAGATCTACAAACGATGCTGTGTCCGATCGCATTCGATGGCTGTTAGCAGGTGTTTGCAGAACATACGATGTTCCGAGATATGCTTCACTACGGACGATGGCGGCATCGCTGGACAGATTTCCCTTATTGAGGATATGAACTGTAAGTGATGATGTTGCTGTGATGTTAATTACGTTGGACCCAAGCACACGCTCGTTCTGAAATTGCGTGCTTCGTTGCAGCCCTTGATTGATTCCTTGTAACTCTACGTTCTGGACATCAAGTCCGATTTGCAAAGGACGGCGAATGTCAGAAATTGTGAAAGGTCGTGAATGAGATGCACCGCGTTGATCTATGTAGCTCAATGTGCCGGTGCACACCGAATCAGCCATAATCGCAACATACAATGAGTCGCCTGCGGAATGGACATTTGGCAGAAACGCCATCCAGTATGTCCGGTGCGCCGCGCTTTGTGCTGATAAAGGCGCATAACTATTGACCGTCAAAACCACGCATGCAACTAACCCGAGTATTCTGATTAGCCGCATCTTCGTATTCACAACCGATTTTAAGTAAGCACTCATTCCGTGAAATCAACAAAGTGACATTTTCACGTGAGTATCGGCATTTTACCACTGTTCTGTAGTATAAGTGATAACTATTATACATCTAATGAGAAGAAACTGTTGATCTACGACACACTTCCAACACTTAACATTAGTTTTTTGTTGAATTGGCAATATCAGCAATAAGGTTAATCATTTCCTTAGCGGAAGTATCCCACGAAAATGACGATGCCCACTCAACTGCACCATACGATACATGCTGACGGTACTCCTCATTCTCTATAATATTCGTGAGCTTTTGTGATAGCTGTTCGATGTCGCCATATTCATAGATATCGCCCGACTGACCGACACGAACGGAATCACGCAGACCGGGCACATTCGCAGATAGAACCGGCGTTCCGCAGGCATTTGCTTCAATAGTCGTAATCCCCCAGCCCTCTTTCATTGAGGTATTCACCATGCACCATGCCATAGAAAGTAATCGTAATTTCTCTGTTTCATCCACTCTTCCGTGAAAAATAACTCTTGTATCTAATTGTAGGTGTGAAGCCATTTGCTTCAGCTCCGGGATAAAATCGCCGCCACCAATGTAATGAAGCTCGGCATCTGGAAACACAGTGCTTATCTGTGAAAACGCCTGTAATAAATGATCTGGCGATTTGTACTTTTTTACCCGTCCAAAGTAGCTGATTACTGGATGTGCGGACTTCTTTCCGACATTCATTGGAAATGCGGAGTGGTCGAGTGCATTGTAGATAATCGAAAATTGTTGCGGCTTGAATCCGCGTTTCATAAACTCATCAAATGTACTTTTCGAGACAACGGCAAACCGGGTTGTTCGATACACGAAATTGACTAAATATTCTGCAAGCAGGACATACAATCCAAAGATGAAATTCGTTTCCCGAAAAATACTTGTGCCAAAGAAATGATGGCTTATACCTAAGATCGGCTCGCGGACAAACAACGGCGTGTAGAATGGAATTTTGTTGATGTCATCAATAACTATATCATACCCTTCATGCCTGAACTCTAGGCAATAACGAATCGGTACGTAATAGTTGAAGAGATTGCGAGAACCCTGACGGAGTATTCGAATTCCATCAATAAACTCTTCATTAGGTCGCCCGTCCACGCTGCAACAAAACAGCGTTACATCATGCCCCATTGCAACGATGCGTTTGAATATCTCATGCAAATGTGTTTCCGCCCCTCCGCCGAGCGGATTGGTTATGTCTTGCCAATTCAATACAAGTATCTTCATGCTGCAAATAAAAAACGGACTCAAACCGGAGGTGATTCGAGTCCGTAATAATTATTGTGTACTGAGTTAGGGTTTTGCTGGCTTAGGTTGCGCTTGGGCGGGTTGCGCTTGCTGTGCTGGCTGTGATTGGGCAGGTTGCGCTTGCTGTGCTGGCTGTGATTGGGCAGGTGTATTCGCAGGTTGTTCCATACCTTGTGTACTAAGTTTAGTACCGGTTGTTTCTTCCGGGCTGACAAGGAATTTATTAACAACCACAATCACCAACATAATACCAAGTGCGAGACCAATTGTTGTTTTCACTAATACATCGGCTGCCTTGCGCATTCCGATCATCGAGCCAAATTGACCGCCAAAACTGGATCCCATACCGGCAGCCATGTCACCTTTACCAGGCTGAATGAGTATTGCGCCGATAAGCATAAGTCCGGCGAGAATGAGTAGAATGATAGCTACAATAAACATACGAGTCGAGATTTAGTAATGATGTAAAATTCAAGAACGCAAAAATAGCCCCGTAACATCATACGGCAAATCGAAAATCACGCATATTGTAGAGTGTCAGTGATTGATGTAACTTGCACCTGCTGTTCAACACATCACTTCACAACAGGATTAATATTCAAAGAATGCAGGACTACGACGATTCAGGCAATGATGGTACGCAAGGGTCTCTCCGAACATTGGAGGAGAAAGTGTCTGCCTTACCTACTATGCCCG
>JAEUSO010000274.1 GCA_016788605.1 Candidatus Kapaibacterium sp.
ATCATCAGTCGAGCGCGACAAATTGCAAGGATTCTCGGTTGCACCGGTTCCGGCAAGCAACATGCTCACCATCACAGTACCCGACGGCATCTCGTCGTTGCAGATTATCAGTGCATTCGGCAAGGAAATCCGTTCGATTGAGAATGTGAGTTCCAGTAATGCGATTGATGTGAGCACAATGGAGAGTGGCGTGTATTATGTACGCGCAATCCGCTACGGGAAAACCTACGTCCAGAAGTTTGTTGTAACGCGATAAGCGATACACCTGCATCACAAAAAAAAAAGACCCGCTTGCACCACGTGTGCGAGCGGGTTTTTTGTGTGCGGTCAGAGTATTGAATTTACCGACCTGTTATCATTTTGCTTTGGCGGAATGTTCCTTGTGAATTTGTCACTTCAAGCTGATACGCATACGCGCCGACGGGCAATCCGTACTGTGATACTACAACCGCCGCCGAGTGCGAACCGTCAGGCAAATTGGTATTGAGAATATCGGCAACCTTCCGTCCGTTCAGATCAAAAAGTGCAAGCTGCACATGCGCCGGCGCAGCAAGGGTGAACGGTATCGTTGTCGTTCCCGCGCAGGGATTAGGGTAATTCTGCCCGAGGGTGAACTGACCGCCTGTTTCCGGTTCGGCTTCAATCAAGCCCGTGATTCCCGAACCGCGAACAGCAACTTCCATAAACGATGAGTATGAGCCGTCGTCGTTGCTTGTCAGTGTGGCAAGCTGGTAATTGTAGCCATCGCTGAAGATATTATCTTGCGTAAAACTCAGCGGGTCTGCGCCTTTGGTATAAAGTGTGGAATGCTTTGCATAGAGTGCGTTTTTTTCCGCAAGCGGAAAAGTGAGTTGCGAGATTGCCGCATACACCGAACTGACATACACTTGAAAATGAATATGGCAGATGCGCCCCTGGTACCAACCCGGAAATATCGTTGTAAAATTTACCTCGCCGTTTGCATCCGCTATCTGCCAGCCACGGCAATATGTCTTGCCTGCCTGACCCGGGTTCATGGAGTTATCATACGCCGAGTATGAGCCGTCTTTATCGCAATGCCAGATATTCACACGGACGTTCTGCATCGGCTGACAATTATCCTGCCCAAGGATTCGGAGTTTGAGATTGAGTGGAACGCCCTGACGGTCTTCGCGCACATCCTGACGGAAGAACGCATTGTTGGCTGTTAAGTCCCACGGGAACGGTCCTGCTGTTTCGCTTGGAATAAGTGTGCATCCCGCTTGTGACTGCGGTTCTACTGCATGTGCTTTGTTTGGTGCAAGGGTCAGCCCTACCCCCGCAAGTCCAATACCCTTCAAGAAACTCTTTCTGTCCATATCACTCTTTCTGTGTTGTATGTGTACTCTATTGAATGTGCCACAGTAACCAAAGGCAGCGGGATTGGTTACACGCTCACCAATTGAGATGCGAGCTTGAACTATTTTTGCGCCCCGACAAAATCACCATATCATATAATGCAAAACTATATTCCCGAACTTAACACAACGGACTATCTCTACGAATTGCCAGCTCACCGGATAGCGGCATTTCCGCTTGCCGAGCGTGATGCAAGCAAACTGCTTGTCGCCGATTGCACGAACGCTATAATACACGATGACACATTCCGATCGGTGGCGGTGCATATTCCGTCCGGTTCGCTGATGATTGTCAATAATACGAAGGTGATTCATGCTCGGCTTGCAATGCAAAAGCCAACGGGCGGCGCGGCGGAGGTCTTCTTGAATGAGCCGTATCAAAAACAACCGCTTCTTGCATTGCAGGAAACCGGCTCGTCGGAGTGGCGTTGCATTATCGGCGGAAAGAATATCGGCGCGGGAATGGAGTTGCAGAGTTCCTACGGCGACCTCCGTGCAGATATCATCAGCAAAGACGGACAAAATGCTGTTGTCCGATTCCGGTATTCCGAATCAGACACGTTTGCCGAACTCCTTGCAGCAATCGGGAATGTTCCCATCCCACCTTACCTGAAACGCAACGCTGAACAGACCGATGAAGAACGCTATCAAACTGTGTATGCACAAAACGACGGCTCGGTGGCTGCGCCAACCGCCGGACTGCATTTCACCGAGCGTGTGTTTGCGTCGCTTACAGAAAAAGAAATCAGCATAACCGAACTTACGTTGCACGTCGGGCTTGGCACGTTCGAGCCGCTGAAAGCAACATCCGTCACCGACCACGCCATGCACAAAGAGCGTCTTCACATTCATCGTAACGCGATTGGGAGCATTGCCACCTTCTTTACCAACCGAACGAGCGGCGAACGATGTGTTTGCGTGGGAACAACATCCATCCGCACGATTGAAACACTCTATTGGCTTGGTGTACGAATCCTTCGCGGCGAATCACCCGACCTCGACGATGCAAACGTATTATTGCTCGACCAATGGGATTGCTACCGGCTTCGCGCCGATGGTAATCTGCCCGCTGCCGCCGAATCATTCCGCGCTGTGTGCAATGCGTTGGATGAACTCAACCGTGATGCAATCGAAGGCGAGACGCGGCTCATTATTATTCCCGGATATACGCCGATGGTATGCGAAACACTCATTACCAATTTTCATCAACCCGAAAGCACACTGATACTTCTTGTCGCTGCGTTTTGTGGCGGGGATTTCTGGCGAACAATCTATAACCACGCGCTTGCACACGACTACCGCTTTCTTAGCTACGGCGACTCGTCCATCCTTATCGGTAAAGCTGTCCGCTAATCTGTCTGTGCTCTCAGCGTTTGCGGACGCTGTGGCGAACTAACGCAGGCGACATGGAAATCACACGAAGCGACGGAGGAAGATGCACAACCGGAACAACGTGTCCCGTCGTGTCGCGTTCAAGCAGCGGATACTCAATGCCCGCACGTATTTGTGTGGGGTCAAGGTTGGCAAGCGATTCAATTCCGCCGCGAACAGTAACGGACATTGTTTGCGGAAAAATGGAATGGCGCGTCATGGGCGGTGCGGAATACACTTCAATGGGAATATCATAAAATGTTTGCTCCGCCATGCGCTGAACCACGTTGCTATACTGGACCGTCTGGTTTTCAAGCCGTACAATGTTCCGCAGCGTATCGCTCAACGTCAGCGAAAGCGATACATTCGCATGTGCATCGGTAAGCCGTTCCCGCTTCGTATGCCATGCGGTAATACTGTTCAGGATTTTCGCATTACCGGTAATAACAACACTGTCTGGCTGTACCTGCGCGTCGCCAAGAATATACCCGTTGCGGACGGCAATTTCGACGTGCGGCACAACAGGCACTTTTTTCGTGGCAATCGTACCAAAACGAAGTGTGATTGCCTGCGGCTGAATATCAAGCACGTCCACACTCACCGGCGACGACACCCCCTGCTTCAATTCGCCGTACCCGATAGTGTACTGGCTGCCAAGCGCACTAAGCCGGATAACACTCCGTACCACAGGATTCACATACAGCACATTCATCAGATGCCAGCCCGTGCTGCGCAACTTCACTGAAATCCGCTGCGGAATCACGGTCTCGATACTTCGCTCGGCGGGCGGTATCACATCAAGCGGAATCTCGGTGACGACTTCATACGTGGCGCGCAAACTCATAAACGTCCACACGCCCACCGCAAGCAGAAACGAGAATATCACCGTGCGTATCGAAATGCGCGTCTTCTTCATCGCACCGCGTTATTGTTTCGCGCCGTTACGCTTGGCAATGTACCCCGTCAGGGCTTTGTCGAACGGCTCGTTGGTGGTTACCTGCAAGTAATCCACGTTCACAGCGTAGCAACTGCGCTTCAGGTCGGCGATAAAGGTCTTCATTGCCTGCTCGTAGGATTGGCGGATGTGGAACGGCTGTGTGATGATTTCCTCTTGCGTTTCCATGTCCTTAAAGGATGCCGCCCAGCCGAAATCAAAATCAACTTCGCGCGGGTCGAGCACTTGAATTGCAAGTACATCGTGACGCTGATGGCGGAAGTGCTTCAATGCCGACGACACCGACTCAATGTCGTCAAAAAAATCGCTGATAATCACTACTAAACTACGGCGGTTAATCCGCTCGGCAAGCAGGTCTAATGCAGAGGCAGTGCCCGTCGTCCCCGCAGGTTCTGCGGCATCAATGGCGTGGATAAGCTCGCGGATATACGACATCTTCGCCCGCGCCGGAAGGTAGGTCGTCACCTCGTTGTTATACAATGCAATTCCACACGCATCTTTCTGACGCAGAATCAAATACGCAAGCGCCGACGCAAGATAGGTGGCGTACTCATACTTCGTTACCGTGCCGCCCGACGTGTAATTCATCGAACCGCTGCAATCCACGGCAATCATCGAACGCAGGTTCGTCTCCTCCTCGAACTGCTTCACATAGTAGCGGTCGGTGCGGGAATAAATCTTCCAGTCAATGTACTTAATCTCATCGCCTGGACGGTATTGCCGATGTTCGGCAAACTCGACGCTGAACCCATGGAACGGCGAGCGGTGCAACCCAGTGATAAATCCCTCCACCACAAGGCGTGCGCGGAGTTCCATGTTTTCCAATTGTGCAACCACATCGGGCTGCAAGTATTTCTTATATGCTTCCACTCTGAATTCAATGTCG
>JAEUSO010000275.1 GCA_016788605.1 Candidatus Kapaibacterium sp.
ATAGAAGGATGTAGGCGATACTGATGTACAATGCGTTTGGCGTAAATCCGCCTTGCGCGATTGCGTCCACCGTTTTGCCAACAAGCCGCGGGTAAATCGCCGAACAGATATTGGAACACGTGATAAACAACAAGCCCATTCCGAACAGGTGCTTGTAACGGAGGAAATAGGACTTCAGCCGAAGGAGTTCTTTCACAAGGGTTTTATATGAAACGGGCGGTTGAACGCGAACATTCAATCGCCCGTTGGGTAAAATTGTTCAATGTATTACGCAATCGTTACATCGTTGCAGAGATACACATCTTGTATTGTGTTCAGCAGTTGAATCCCCTCGTTCAGCGGACGCTGAAACGCCTTTCTGCCTGATATCAGCCCCATGCCGCCGGCACGTTTGTTAATAACCGCAGTAGCTGTTGCTTCCGCGAAGTCGTTTGCTCCCGATGCGCCGCCACTATTGATAAGACCGATTTTACCCATGTAGCAGTTTGCAACCTGATAGCGCGTCAAGTCAATCGGATGGTCGGTCGTCAGTTCTGTGTACACGCGCTTGTCAATTTTTCCATACGATGAGTTACCCATATTCAAGGCGTTATAGCCGCCGTTGTTTTCGGGCAACTTTTGCTTTATGATGTCCGCTTGTATCGTAACCCCGATATGATTTGCCTGTCCGGTAAGGTCGGCACTGACGTGATAATCCTTATCGGTCTTGAAAGCGTTGTTGCGGATGTAGCACCAAAGGATTGTTGCCATCCCCAGTTCATGCGCATACGCAAACGCCTGACTGATTTCCGTTATTTGTCGTGTTGATTCCGCCGAGCCGAAATAGATGGTTGCTCCAATCGCTGCAGCACCCATTTCGTAACATTGTTTAACTGTTCCAAAGAGGACTTGGTCGAACTTATTAGGATACGTGAGCAGTTCGTTGTGGTTAATCTTCACGACAAACGGAATTTTGTGGGCATAGGCACGCGAGTACAATCCCAACACGCCGAATGTTGATGCTACTGCATTGCAACCGCCTTCGATGGCAAGACGGATGATGTTTTCGGGGTCGAAGTAATCGGGGTTTTTTGCAAAGGATGCGCCTGCACTATGTTCAATTCCTTGGTCAACGGGAAGAATGGAGGTGTAGCCGGTTCCTGCAAGACGACCTGTGTTATAGATTGAGCCGAGGTTGCGGAGGACGCGGTTGTTACGATCGCTTTTTGCATAGACAGTATCGAGTACCGAAGCTGACGGCGTACTAAGGCGTTCTTTCGGAATCGCTGTGCAGACGTGGTTCAAGAGGGAATCGGCTTGGTCGCCAAGTCGTTCGCGGATTTGTTCTATCATAGGTTGTGCGGGTTTAAAGAGTTGAGAGTACGGGATGATTACTATCAGCCCGCAGGAAAATTCGTGGCGAAAATACGGAATAAGCCGTCTGCAGAAGGTTGCCGCCCTCTGCAATCGGTGTTATCTTGCAGACCTGTTCAGCATGAACACTCATAAATTTGAAGAGTACAACTATTACAACAATAATGAAACCCGTAACGAAATTCTCGGTAGCGCCAACGCTGCCGCACAACATTGCAAAGCTGCGCGAAATCGCCCATAACTTTTGGTGGACGTGGACACCCGAAGCGGAAGAACTTTTCTCACGGATAGATATGGACTTGTGGATTGAAGTGAACCACAATCCTGTTATGATGATGAGCCGGTTGCCGCAGGAACGTATGAACAAGCTCGCCTTGCAGCAGGACTTCACCAGCTACCTTGACTATGTGTATGAAAAATACCGCAAATACATGGAAGACCGCACATGGTATTCCACAGTAGCCAAAAGCACCGGCACAATTGCATATTTCTGTGCCGAGTTCGGTATAAGCGAGGGCTTTATGAATTACAGCGGTGGGCTAGGCGTATTGGCGGGCGATCACTTGAAATCCGCTTCCGACTTAGGCGTTCCGTTAGTCGGGGTCGGGCTGCTGTATCAGCAAGGGTACTTTCACCAGTATATCACACAAAACGGATGGCAAAGCGAGCGATACACCGATATGGATTTTTCCATCATGCCGCTTACATTGCTAAAAAGGGAATCCGGCGAGGCGATTACAGTCAGTGTTGAACTTCCATTAGGCAAAGCTTATGCTCAAATATGGAAAGTCAATGTAGGCAGGGTAACGCTGTACTTGCTTGATACCAATATCACACTGAACGAAGCGATTCCAGAGTACCGCGACATCACCGACCAGTTATATGGTGGAACGACCGATACACGCATCATGCAAGAAATAGTTTTAGGTATCGGCGGAATGCGTGCCTTGAAGGAACTTGGTATCGAGCCGGAGGTCATTCATATTAACGAAGGTCATGCGGCATTCAGCTCGCTTGAGCGAACACGAATGTATATGGAAAAATTCTCAATGACATTCCAACAAGCGGCAGAACTAACACGGACGGGTTCATGCTTTACTACGCATACACCTGTTCCCGCCGGTAATGAAATGTTCAGTTTCGACCTTATCGAAAAATACTTTGCAACGTACTATCCGTTACTCGGATTAGGGCAAAAAGAATTCTACGACTTGGCACGGCAGGCAGACCCAACAATTACAGAAGGTTTCTCGATGACGGTACTCGGTCTGCGGATGAGTACCTATCGCAATGGTGTCAGTCAGTTGCATGGCGAGGTTGCCCGCAAGATGTGGAGGCACTTGTGGAATCACGTTCCGCTACACGAAGTCCCGATTCGCGGAATCACAAACGGTATTCACACGCACACATGGGTTGCACGCGAGTTAGGCGAGTTATACGACCGTTACCTTACGTCCCGCTGGCGAACCGAAACAGATGATCCCGCAATCTGGCAGCAGGTGTATAATATCCCCAACGAAGAAATCTGGCGTGTACATCAGCGCAGGCGCGAACGTCTTGTTCTTTATACACGCAACCATCTTCGCCGCAAGCAACATCAGCATATAACACCCGAAACACTTGCCCGCATTAACGAATGCCTTGACCCCGATACGCTGACGATAGGATTTGCCCGCCGCTTTGCAACATACAAACGCTCGTTCCTGATATTCAGCGACATGGAGCGGCTTGCCAAACTGTGCAGCAATTCCGACCGACCTCTGCAAATCGTCATCGCCGGAAAGGCACACCCGCGTGACATCGCCGGAAAAGAGATTATGCAGAATATCATAAGCAATATCAAGTCATACGGTTTGGAAAAAAATATCGTCTTCCTTGAGGACTACGATATGGGTGTGGCTAGATTTATGGTCAAGGGGTCGGATATCTGGCTCAACACTCCGCGCCGCCCGTATGAAGCAAGCGGTACAAGCGGTATGAAAGCAGCATTGAACGGTGTGATGCACTTCTCGGTTCTTGACGGATGGTGGGCGGAAGCATACAACGGCGAAAACGGCTTTGCGATTGGTCGCGGCGAGGATTACGAAGACACAACCGAACAAGACATGATTGAATCGCAAACGCTCTATGAATGTTTAGAGAACGAAATCATACCGCTCTTTTACGACCGCGGCACAAAGAAAATTCCAGAGCGGTGGGTCGAGCGCATGAAGAACACGATTGTGACGAATGCAGGCATGTATTCAACAACCCGCATGGTACGCGACTATTGTCACGAATACTATCTGCCGGCATCGGAGCATTTTACCGATATGCTGAAGGATTCCGGCGAACGCGCCCGCGAGCTGACGCTATGGAAATATAAAATGGCGTTGCTTTGGAAAAATGTTGCAGTCAAATCGGTGAACATTGAAGGCAACTCGGATGCGTATGTTGGCAAGCGAATGTTCGTCAGTTGTTCGGTTGATTTGGGCGATGTCTCTCCGACCGATGTGACGGTGCAACTCTATTATGGCTCGGTGGATTCGCACGACAATATCCTTGAACCGAAGCTGCTCGCAATGGAGCGCATCCAATCTGATATGAGCATTCACTATTATGAAGGATCATACATCTGCGAAGACAGCGGAATGCAGGGTGCGACTATCCGGGTGATGCCTACCAATGCCGATGTGAAAAACAGACAGGATATGCAACTCATCACCTGGGCGGACTAATTGTTTAACGGGAATTGACATATGATTGGATTTGGTTTTGATGTTCACCGGCTTGCCGAAGGCGAATCCCTTATCCTCGGCGGAATACCCGTCGAGTCGCCATTCGGAACGGTTGCACATAGCGACGGAGACGTTGTTCTTCATGCACTGACCGACGCTTTGCTCGGTGCTGCCGGACTTGGTGATATCGGCGAGCATTTTCCCGATACCGATCCTCAATGGCGCGGCGCGGCGAGTTCGCAGTTCGTTCTGCACGCAATGATGTTGCTCAACGAAGAGGGTTTGAAACCTGTGAATGTGGATGTGGCATTGACATTGGAAGCACCCAAGATTAAACAATACAAACAGCCGATGCGCGATCATATTGCCATGCTCTGCTCGCTGCCTCCCGAACGTGTGAATATCAAAGCGACAACGAACGAAAAACTCGGGTATGTCGGGCGCGGTGAAGGTGTGCAGGCATACTGCGTTTGCGACGTACAACCTGCCGTCGGCTAATGGTACGGGCT
>JAEUSO010000276.1 GCA_016788605.1 Candidatus Kapaibacterium sp.
ACGCCTGCCATAAGCAACATCGGTGAGAAATGGGTATGTTCACCATGACCGCCGAATACAGGCAGAATCACCCACGAGAGGTCAATAAAGTGGGCGAAGAGCAAGAGAAATGCACCGATGCGAACCACGCGTGGATTGCGCTTGATGTCCTGACGGAGCAGGAACAGGAATGGCGCGAAGAAATGGATGAACAGCGACGACCACCCGAACACTTCCCACCCGCCTTGTAAGCGATTGGTATAGAAAAATGTTTCTTCGGGGATGTTTGCGTACCAGATGATGAAGTATTGCGAGAAAGCAATATACGTCCAGAATACGGTGAACGCGAACATCAGTTTGCCTAAGTCGTGATAGTGTTCACGGGAAACAAGACCTTTCAAATAGCCGCCGTTGTCAAGGGTGTTCACAAGTATCAGAATAATAGATACGGTTGAAACCCAGTGTCCGGCGAATGAATACACGCCGAAGATTGTAGAGAACCAATGCGGTTCGAGCGACATCACAACATCGAATGCTTCGAAAGTGATAGTGATTGCATACAGCAGGATAAATGGTGCGGCACGCTTCCAGTTTTTGCGTGTCGGTTCAATGTCTGTGGCGGTGTCTTGCTTGATTGAATTACCGATAATAAATCGGTGCATCAGAATCCACGCCAGGCAGTAGAAAACAATCCGACCACAGAAAAACAGTTTATTAAGATAGAATCCCTTGAAACCGTGTGTAAGATGTTCATCGCTGCTGTTCACCCAGTGGTACACATGCAAATCACCCATAACTGCTATCAAGATTGGGATTGCAAGTATTGGGACAAGATATACGAAAAACGAGAGAAGTTCTGCAATACGACGGATTGCAGCCGACCAACCGACATTCATCAGGAATCCGATGGTCGAGAAGAACATCATCGTAGCCCCGATACCGGTAAAGTATTGAAAGCCCATGATATATCCCGCCCAGAAGTTTTGCGAGCCACCTGCTGCCGAAGCACCAAGCAATACCACACCGAGAGCAAGCATGGCAAACGCCATCGTCTGCATTTTCTTTACGAACGGAGTATCATTCAAATTGTAGTTCATACGTATAGCCCTCTTCGGTTACTTGGTTGTTGTTGCTGTTGTTGTCGCTGCTGCGGGTGCTGCAGCCGGAGCGACGGGAGTCGGCTCGACGGCGATTGGTGTCGGCATAGGAACTCCTTCTGCTTTTGCAGCTCGCTCTTGCAATGAACGCAGGTAATGCAATACCGCCCAACGGTCTTCCACTTGCAAGCGGTCGCCGTAGGCAGGCATGATATTTTGTCCAGCGCTGATGATATGAAAAATCTTAGCATCGGTATAAACGCGGGCTTCGGGTCGCATGAGGTTCATAGTTTGCTCGGAACCCATACCTCGTTTTTGTACTAATCCGTCGCCAGTACCGGAATAATTATGACATGGTGCACAAAATGTATTGAAACGGTTTTGTCCGCGTGCCAATACATAGTCGGTTCGTTGTAGCGGGTTGCCACTTGCATATTTCGCTTCCGCCTTATCCACATCGCCCATTGCATATTCATAGACACCGCCGCTGCGGGGCATCGTGTTTGCAATCGGGTCGCGGTTTGATTTTCTGTCAGCGAAAAACGATGAGCCGGTCTGCGGCTTGACCTTAAACTGATTATCCATATCGGCAATCACTTGCAATGGACGCTCGGTGCTAAACCACATGATATTCCCTGAAATCACAAGGAGGACAAATGCGGCGAATGCCACTGCCAGCGTTCCCCAAAATACCGGATACTTAATTTTCATAACAATCGAGAGTGTAATGTTTGTCGTTTTGTGAGAGTACGTGGTTATGCGGTTACAACAGATGGTGTTGCTGTGACTTCTGTAGCATCTGCCGGCTCATCATAACATACACGTACATTCGCCGCACCGAGTTGGTGCATGAATGTCTTAACGGTTTCAACATGAAAACGATCGTCGGTTGCATAGATGCCAAGGACAAATGTGTCGTCGGTTGCTTTTTTGAAACCTTCATCGTTTTGGAACGGATGCCACCATGTTGGAATTCTACATAGGTGGAACAATCCGGCAACGGTACTGAGTGCGCAGAGCAATACGGTAAGTTCAAAGTCAATCGGCACGGAAAATTGGATTGCGAAGAGTTGCTTACCGCCGATATTGAGCTTGTAATCAACTGCTCCTGTCCACCATTGTAATCCAAGTGCGGTTGCCAATCCCGCACATGCACCGACAAAGGAGATATATGGCAGGATGGTGCGTTTCACACCCATCGCCTTGTCCAAGCCGTGAACAGGATACGGGGTGAAGAAATCGAATTCACGGTAGCCCGCTTCGTTCACTTGTTGCGCGGCGGTGATTGTATGGTTCACATCCTTAAAATCACCAAGAACACCTGTTACTTTCATAATACTGCTTATATGTTTTTTTGTCAATGTTAGTGTTTGTCGGCGTGGTCGGCGTGATGGTGTGCAGGTTGAGCATTCGGTAAAACGCCCTTTACTTCTGCAATAGCAATCACGGGGATAAACTTCGAGAACAAGAGGAACAGCGTCAGGAATATCCCGAATGTTCCAGCAAAGATGGAGACCTCGACCCATGTTGGTGAGTAGTATCCCCAGCTTGCGGGCAAGAAGTCGTGGTGCAACGATGTTGAGATAATCGTGAACCGCTCGAACCACATACCGATATTCACAAAGATGGAGACGATGAACATGACGGGAATACTGCGGCGCATTCCGGCAAACCAAAAGACCTGCGGAGAAATCACGTTACAGAGTACCATGCTCCAATATGCCCAAGCATAGTCACCGGTTGCACGGTTGATGAAGACGAAGCCCTCATAAGGATTACCCGAATACTGCGCGATGAAGAACTCCATCGCATACGCATATCCTACCATCATCCCTGTTGCAAGAATCACCTTATTCATATTGTCCAAGTGCTTCATCGTGATAAACTCCTTTAAGTCAAGGATTTCACGGAGAATCACAAGCAGGGTCACCACCATCGCAAAGCCGGAGAAGATAGCACCGGCTACAAAGTATGGCGGGAAGATTGTCGTGTGCCAACCGGGCAAAACACCTACGGTGAAGTCGAATGATACCACGGAGTGTACCGAAAGTACAAGCGGGGTTGAGAGACCGGCGAGAATCATGTATGCCATTTCGTAGTGATGCCAGCGGCGCATTGAGCCGTCCCATCCGAGTGAGAAGACACCGTAGAGAGTGCGTGCTAATTTGCCCTTCACATAATCGCGCATTGTGGCAAGATCGGGAACCATACCCACAAACCAAAAGAGGAGCGATACGGTCAGGTAGGTGTTCACGGCAAATACGTCCCATTCAAGCGGTGAACGGAAATTCGTCCACATATTCATTTGATTCATCGGCGCAGGAAGCAACCACGTAAAAAGCCATTGACGACCAGTGTGCGAGAGTACCATCATTGTTGCGTTAATAACGGCAAAGATGGTCATTGCCTCGGCTGAGCGGTTAATCGCTGTACGCCATTTTTGGCGGAAAAGGAATAGAATCGCAGAGATGAGCGTACCGGCGTGACCGATACCAACCCAAAAGACGAAGTTGGTAATGTCCCATCCCCAACCGATAGGATTGTTCAATCCCCACACACCTACACCGTAAAAAACAGTGTAGAGAATACAACCCAGTCCCCATGCGGCTAATGTTGCCGAGAAGCCCAGGGCAAGCAGGAACTTCATATTGGGTTTGCTTTCAGCAATATCCGCAATCTTGACGGTAATGTCGTGGATTGTTGGATTACCGAGCACCAACGGTTCGCGTTCGTGACGGAGTGCTTGAAGTTTCGTAGCCATAATAATCTGTTATCGTTTAGTATTCGTGTTATGCTTTACTTGTGTTGCGGACGCGGGCAAGATATGTCACCTGCGGACGGACGTTCAGCTCTTCAAGAACTAGGAATGAGCGTTGCTCCTCACGTTGCTTGGATACTTCGCTACCTTTGTCGTTCGTATTACCGAAGTAAATCGCCGAAGCTGGACATGCCTGCTGACAAGCGGTGACAACATCACCATCCGGCACACGCGAGAGACCTTTGTCTTTTGCATGATACTTTGCTTCATTAATGCGCTGTACGCAGAATGTGCATTTTTCCATAACCCCGCGCATACGCACGGTCACATCAGGGTTAAACACCATGTCGAGCGGTGTCGGATTTGCATTGCCTAACTTTTCCTTGTACATGTTTTCGCGGTAATCAAGGAAGTTAAAACGACGTACTTTGTACGGACAGTTATTCAAGCAGTAGCGTGTTCCAACACAACGATTGTACGTCATTTCGTTCAATCCTTCGGGCGAGTGCGTTGTTGCTGCAACCGGGCAAACATTTTCGCATGGAGCGTTTTCGCAGTGCTGGCAAATCATCGGTTCGACCATAGAAATAGGATCATCGGGCGTGCCGCGATAGTACCGGTCAAGACGAATCCAGTGCATTTCACGACCGCGAATAACTTGCTCCTTACCAACAACTGCGATATTGTTCTCGCTTTGACATGCCA
>JAEUSO010000277.1 GCA_016788605.1 Candidatus Kapaibacterium sp.
CAGTATCATCGGATACTTCTCTGTAGAAAATCTATTCAACACAAAGAACGTACTGGAGTATCAATGGAGTGTTGCTCGCCAAAGGGTTGATACCGTCTATCAATTAGGTTTTTTCCCATTGGGCGGTGTGCGGGTGGAGTTTTAGTGATTGATTGAGAATGCTAACCTACATACTATCGCCGACGAATCCGCATACTTAACTCACATCCGTCCAGCCGCCGCTGTTGTCATTGGTGGTGTCGTTGTTGCGCGAGATGTCGCGCTCGTAGCGGTAGTCAGGGTTAGCATCGCGGTAGCTGCTTACTTCGGGAATAAAGTTGCCATCCAAGCGACCGTCGGTCATCACGTCCCACCAAAGGAACTCGGTGAATGGCGAAGCGCGGTTATAGTCATTGAAGACGTATATCGTCTCGCCCATACGGTTGTATCGGTCGTAAGAATTGGCGTACCGGTTGTTGCCGAACCGCTTGCCGAACTGCTCGTCGGTGAATGATTTGTTTCGGAACTTATAGCGGTCGTTTTCATAGCGCAGTTTCTCATCGCGCAGCTTTGCCGCCTTATCGTTAAGCGATGCAATGTCGGCATTGATTTTCACGTTCAGATTGCCGAGATACTCATCTTGATGTTTCATGCCGTCAATCACAGCATACCGCTTGATAATATCATCGGCGTTAGCGAATGACGTTGCTGCATTTTCGCCGCCGCTTTCCAAAAATGCCGCTACTTCGCGCCCTGTCTGGTAGTGGAGTTCGTAGGGTAATTCCTGTAATGTTCCGGTCAATTCGCTGTATTCTTTTTCCATATTGCGGATGCCCTCCATCTGCCGGTGAATATCGCTCAGTGATTCGCCTAAACTTTGCACCTGATGCGTCAATTCTTCGTGGCGTGCGGCAACGTCTGTGAACGAGGTCATGTTCAACGATGCACAAATAATATCGGCGTGTTTCCAGTCCTGCAAATACTCGCTGTTCAGGAATCGGAAGAAGCCCGTGTGCGGATAGCGGGATGTTCCGTAGCCCGATGAAATCAACCGCTGAATGCGCGGCAGTTTTTCCATGGCTTCAAGTTCTTGTTTTGCTGCGGTGTAGATTGGCTCTATGTCGGCTGCCTGCGCCGGAAGCACACCCGTTCGTTCCTGCATCAATGCAGCCCGCGTGCGGAACTGCTGGTTGTTTTCTATTGCGGCAAGTTTTGCTTTCAGTTCTTTTTCTTTTTTTGCTATCTGGTCGGGAACAGCCGCAAGGCGCGATGAATGCAGACGTTCGGCAATCTTCTGCAAAGCGTCGGGCGACGGATCGGGAAGCACTGTTGCACCAAGTTGAGTATAGGCATTTCGAAGCCGCTCGCGGATGTCGAGTTGGCGCGAATAATTTTCGCCCGTGAGTTTTTTCAGATTCTGTTCTTGCTCTTCATAGTCGGCAAGTTGCTTGCTTGCTTCGCTGATAAAGTCGTTGATTCCGAATGATGACATACGCAGATCTAGCTGATTGTTGATATTCTGTAGTCAGGTGCGCTGCGGCAGGCGGATAGCGGGAATTGTATCCGGCATGAACGCAGTGTGGCAAACTTACATCAGCGACGGGCATTGCAACAGGGGGAAGCGGACGATGATGTTGTTCATCCGTAACGCTTGCCTGCACTCCGTAACCTCTATTTTTGCACTCCGAATTTTACAACTGCAGAAACACCGGACAGGTTGTTACGTCATACACCGTCCGAACTGTATTTGCAAACCGTATCACTCGACTATACTACCAACATATCATGGCTCAACAAACACCAGACCTCTCGTCACTCCGTATAAACCGTAACCCGCAGCAGGACTACAGCGGCGGCTCGCGCAGGTGGTGGAAGATTCCCCTTCTCACCGTCGTTGTGCTTCTGATTGCCGGTGCGGCGTACTCGTGGTTTTCATCGTCGTCGCTCAATGCCGTTGAAGTTGATGCCGCGGTGGCAACGCTTAGCTCGCCCTCGCAGGAGAATGCGGTGCTGACGGCAAGCGGGTATGTGGTGGCGCAGCGCAAAGCGGCTGTTTCTTCAAAAGTTGTGGGACGGCTTGTTGCACTTAATGTTATCGAGGGGGATGTTGTACGCACAGGTCAGGTGATTGGTCGTTTAGAAAGTGCGGATATTGAAGCGCAACTGGCGCAGCAACGCGCCTCGGTGGCAATGGCTAACGCCGATAAGGAAAATGCTGAAGCCGATCTTGCAGAAGCACGGCGCGAGTTGGAGCGCATAGAGCCGCTTGCATTACAGGGCGCAAGTACGAAGCAACAACGCGACATGGCTGCATCGCGTGTGGCAAAGGCGGAGGCGTTTCTCAGAACGCGCAGTGCTGCGATTGCAGTACAGGAAGCAGCGATTCGGGCAGCGCAAGTGCAGTTGGAAAACACACTTATCCGCGCCCCCTTCGATGGAACGGTGCTGACGAAAAACGCCAACGTGGGCGAAGTGCTGACAACAATGGGTGCATCCGCCGGTTCGCGTGGTGCGCTTGTCACGCTTGCCGATATGTCGTCGCTCGAAGTGGAAGCCGATGTGTCGGAGTCGCAAATCCAAAAAATCATTCCTGGTCAGCCGTGCGAGATTACGCTGAACGCTTATTCTGATAAACGCTATCAAGGGGTTGTCAGTAAAATCATTCCCACCGCCGACCGCTCGAAAGCCACTGTGCTTGTAAAAGTGCGCTTTACCAACAAGGATGATAATGTCCTGCCCGAAATGGCGGCAAAGGTTCTGTTCATGAAACCCGAATCGCAAACCTCAACGAATGAATCACCGAAACTATCCGTACCGGTGTCGGCGGTGGTCGAGCGCGGCGGTCAGCGCGTGATATATGTTATCGAAGGCGGCAAGGCACGCGAACAGGCGGTGCAAACAGGCGCGGTGGCGAATGGTTTTGTTGTTATCACATCGGGTGTTGCAAGCGGGGCTACCTATATCACCACTCCCCCCGCCGACATGAAAAACGGCACGGCGGTAAAGGTGAAGCAGTAACGTTACTCACGGACGACAAGGATGGGGACGGCGCGTTTTGCAGTGCCGAAGGATATAAGCATGTAGTATGTACCGCTTGGCACACCCGAACAATCCCACAGGAGTTCACCCGAGTGCGGGCTTGTGCCATTGAAACTGATGCGTGCGCTTTCGGGAAGCCGCTCGCCAAGGTTATTGATAACCGTGCAGTTTTTTGCACCGAACTCTTCTGTGCTTTGAAAATAGACGGGCAGCCGTATTGCCGTGCGTGCGGGATTGGGATAGGGTGGCAGCACAGAAATATAGCTCTGCTCTGTCTGCGCGTTCAGTTCTTCTTCGACCGATGTCGGTGTAGTTGCGGAGATCACTTTGTAGAGGATATTTTGCTGTGATACACGCGAGCTGATTATTGCTACATTAGAAAAGGATGATACAAGTAAGGGTAGATTAACGAGCTTATTCGATGAATCAACTGTGTATTGCATAAAGTTCTGAATTGAGGAATGTTTGTTTATCTCTTCTGCGCTGACTGTCAAAACCGGATTACAAGTGGTGTATAGCTCATTGTTCAATAGAAAAATATTATAAATGTTTTTATCCTGAAAGTGTAGAGTATCTGGAAGCCATGCCCCTGTTGTTGTGTTTAGAACAGCTAACGTACCATCTGAGTAGTATGTGCCATTTACAGTCCTTGATTGGTTACGTGTTGCGATTATATGACCATCAATCAATACGGCATTACTGATTCCTTTAAGATTATAGCTGTCGGGTATGATTCGTTCCACAGTCCACGTTGAATCACCCGGCATGATATGACGAAGCAGAAATGCCGATGACGCGCCGGAAGCAAAAAACCATCCTCGTAAGGTATCGCCAGCAACTTTATACAAACTGATGAACTGCATATTTCGTTCACCCACGGTACGAATCTTTTTGAATGAAGAATCAAGTGTAGTCAGTGTACAGTACATTATGCCGAGGCTAAAGATATTATTAATAAACGCATAGCGATTCATTGTCAAGGGGTAATGACGTGATGTAAAAAAACTTGTGGCAATGCCAGTTCCTGTCGGCACAGGGGTATAAGTATTTCCTGAATCAGGTGTTGTCATTAATACATCCCCGTTCCCAATAATCCCGTTGCCACTGCTGTCAAATGCAATCATAACTACCTGTCCTTTTGCATTGAGTTTATCATAGAATTGCGGCAGCCATGTTGCCCCGCTGTCTATGGTACGGAATACCCTGTTGCCGTCATACCCGCCCATATATCCATGGGCTTCATTCAGCCATGTTCCATAAAAGTACGGTGCAAAGTTCGAGACCGTTCTCCACGTCTTGCCTTTGTTCACCGACATGACAATCGTATTCTCCCAACCAACGCAAAATATGGTATCTGTCCCTTTGAATGTACTATTCGTAAAGAATGCGTAGCGGGTGTTGCGCTCGGGTAGTGTATCGCTGATTCTAACAACCGACCTGCCGACAAGCGAGGAACACACCGGAATACTGAATAGCGTATTCGGAT
>JAEUSO010000278.1 GCA_016788605.1 Candidatus Kapaibacterium sp.
ATGCTTTTGAGCGGCAGGATATGCTTGGCTACGCATCCGCAATCGCATATATTCTTTTTGTGATACTGCTCATCTTTTCGTTTGTTCAGATGAAGTTCCTCTCGCCAAAGAACGTTACTACAAAATAGCAGCATGTTTTTACACATCAAAAATCAACACACATCATCATCGTGTATCTTGCGAAGAGTTGTGTACACATAACCAAATACTATTACTATGAACATCACAATTGACCACACACTATTAAAGCCCGACACAACCGCAACACAGATTTCAACACTCTGCGCCGAAGCCCGTGAACACGCGTTTGCTTCAGTGTGTGTTTTGCCGACGTATGTACATCAGGCGAATGAACTGCTTGATGGTTCTAATGTTGCTGTATGCACGGTCATCGGATTTCCGCTTGGCGCAACGTATGGAATGGTGAAAGCGCATGAAGCAAAAGAGGCGATTGTACGCGGTGCAACGGAAGTGGACATGGTTATGAATATCGCCGACCTTAAGAATGGCAATTTCAACGATGTTCTATTTGATATTGAGGAAGTGGTCGAGCAAGCACACTCATTGGGCGCATTAGTGAAAGTGATTATCGAAACCTGTTTGCTGACAGATGATGAAAAGAAACGTGCTTCGGAAATTGTGACAACATCTCAAGCTGATTTTATTAAAACCTCAACCGGATTCTCAACCGGAGGCGCAACGGTAGAAGACGTAGTTCTACTTCGCGCATCCATCGGTAAATATGTTCGCATTAAAGCGTCGGGCGGAATACGCACACCTGAATTTGCAATGCAGCTAATTGAAGCAGGTGCATCGCGGTTAGGAACAAGTTCCGGAGTTCAGTTAGTGCATGGTGTTTCAGCAAAATCATCATACTGAGTTAGCGAACATAGCTTCGCCCTTTCCACTGCGAGCCATGTTTGGAATACGCCCACCGTACCGCATTAACTCCGATAGCCATGCCAAAGAGTACACTGATTGGATGAGCAAACGCTTGCACTATCGGCATTGCAAATCGGATAGTAATGACGAGACGCATGAGTGTGGCAAGTATGTATTGCACTACTGGCAATATGAACCACGCGACTGAGAAGTTACCATGTAGCGCACTCCATAAAGCGATTGGCAGCGGCGCAACAAAAAGTAAGAGGAAATGTAGTTGGAAGAGAATCATCAATGGTAACGAATAGCCCATTCCCGCAAAGAAGTTTTTCGAGAACCCCCGGAATACTTCATGGAGCGATGTGTACATTCTGCACGTTACAAATGATGTACCGTCGGCAAGTGCCAAACGCATTCCTTCCTCTTTCACACGCTTGGCAAGAAACACATCCTCGACGATGTTATCCTTCACCGTCTCGTGCCCGCCGATTCTACTGTATGCTTGACGAGTGAACATGATAAACTGCCCGTTCGCCGCAGAATACTTAACCTCTTTTCGTTGCAATATCCACGTGTTTGGTAAGTAGCAGAAATACAGGAAGTGTACTAAAGGCAGAATGAGTTGTTCCGACCACGTTCCCATGATTTCATGCGGTATCAGCGAGAACATATCAAGCGAATGTTCATTGCGAAACGAAACAGTTGATGCCAGCATGTCCGGTGCATGAACAGTATCGGCATCCGTGAATATGAGAATCTCTCCGCTTGCTGCTTTCGAAAGCTGATGACACGCCCACGGCTTCCCTATCCAACCATCTGGAGGCTCCTTTCCGCGAATAACTGACAACCATGGATTTGTTGCTTGCAATTTCGTGAGTATCTCGAATGTCGCATCCGTTGAGTTATCGTCAAGGACAATCACTTCAAAGTCGGGATATGATTGGTTACACAGTGACTCCACACATGCGCGAATCACCGGTTCTTCGTTGCGTGCGGGAACCAAGATGCTCACTGTAGGTAGATGATGAGTATCGGTAGCGGAATTACGCCGCACTCGCATAAAGTGTCTGATATTCCACACTGTTATTCCGGCGAATACGCACAATGCTAACGTGACAGTACATTGATAAAGGACATACCAGTCCATACTTCAAAACAATAGTGATTACAGGCGGGCTATAACGCACAAGCGTCAAACTTCGTTCAGAAGCCGCCCCACACGTAGTTTTGCCACATGAACATCTATACCGGACATCAGCACGACATTTGGCACGGAATCAATTCGCCGGGCGGATACGAATGGCAGTACTTTGATGCGGAATCCGATTGCGGTGAGTGGGCTTTCACCGTCATTTTCTTCGATGGCATTCCAATGTCGCCCTATTACCTTGAAGATTATCTTGATGGCTCAAACCCGCTTCCTGAACATCATCGCGGTTATGTCATCAGTATCTATCATCACCATGTCCGCGTTGCCTATTCATTTCACTATGTTGCAAACTCCGGCACATTAATAATGGATGATAAAAGCTCTATCCAAATTGGCGATTCTATCGTACAGTTCGACGGCACGTCATGGTTGCTGACTCTTGATACACGCAAACGGTCTGGTACATCAACTGTACTATGCTCTTTGCAATTCACACCAAATCAATCATTGAATCATTGCAATGATGAACTGAACTGGTCGGAAAGTCATATCTGGATTGCCGCAGCACCTATGTGTCACGTTCACGGTTCGATTGAAATTTTCGAGTCAGATATTCCAGTAGCATCAATCACATTTCATGGTAAAGGGTATCACGACCATAATGCAGGTTTACGACCATTACACAAGGACTTAGGCGCGTGGTATTGGGGGCGTTGCATACTTGAGAACGGTGATGCTGTGATTTTTTATCAAACATCCGGGAGGACAGCCACACAACAAACAATCCAATCCGTACTCGTCTGCAAGGAACATTCAGTTCACCATGAACAATATATCTCATTCAGCGAACAAGGCATTTACCCGAATCTATTTTTTTTGCCAATCGCTAAAGAGCTGACATGGTCTATGAAAGACATCAATGGTGATGAGTCGGAGTTATGCGTTACGATAGGTGAAGCACTTGAACGAAGCCCGTTCTATTACCGTTGTACTGCCGAAGCAACCTATACCATACATGGCAAATCGCAACGCGCAACCTGTATTATGGAATACTATCACCCGCAACGGCTGCTTCATCCAATAGTTCGCGCTATGGTTCGTACTCCATTTGCTATTTTTCCGAACGGATAACCGAGATTCACATGGAAACAATATCCTTGCAACAGCGCATACATATTCTACCCGAACACATCGCCAATCAGATAGCAGCGGGCGAGGTTGTGCAACGACCGGAATCGGTGGTGAAAGAAATTGTGGAGAATGCTATTGATGCCGGTGCTACCCATGTTACCGTTATCGTCCGCAATGCAGGAAAAACACTCATCCATATTCTTGATAATGGTCGCGGTATGAGCCGTGAAGATTTATCTCTCGCACTGAAACGCCACGCAACATCAAAAATCAGGACTGCCGACGACCTTCATGCAATTTTAACACTCGGCTTTCGCGGCGAGGCGCTTGCTTCGATTGCATCGGTAGCTAATGTGGAAATCCGAACACGCGAAGCACATACAGAACACGGATGGAAGCTGAGTTCAGAACCGCTGCGCGAAGAACACATCGAGCCGGTGCAACAGGAACATGGCACGCAGATTTTTATACGAAACTTGTTTTACAATATTCCCGCACGAAAAAAGTTTTTGCGCTCCGACATCACCGAGTTCCGTCACATAAGTGATACAATGATGCGGTTTGCATTGAGTTACCCTCAACTTCGCTTCACGTTTCACGATGGTGATTCCCTGATATTCGACCTGCAACCGTCTTCATTGCACGGTCGGATTGAATCACTCTTCGGACGTGATGTGGCAATGGCTGCCATGCCCGTTGAGTTTGAAAAAGGCGAAGTGCGGATTAGCGGATATGTGTGCAAGCCACTTGTAGCACGCACGACAAAAGCAACGCAATACTTCTTCTTGAATAGCAGGTACTTCACGAATAAGTCGCTTTCGCATGCGGTGTATCAGGGCTACGAGCATTTGATTGATAAGACGCAGCACCCGCTGTATGTACTGAATATCAGCGTCAATCCGCAGAATGTGGATGTGAATATCCATCCGCAAAAAACTGAGATTAAGTTTGACGACGAACGCATGATGTACACGTGTGTACAAGAGTCGGTGATGCAGACGCTTCGCTCGAATAATCTTGTGCCCGATGTCCGGTTCGGACTTCACTCAGCCCAGTCGCCATTCGAGAAAGTCGAGTACGGGTTCAGCCCTGCTGCGGGCAACGATATGTTGCTTGTTAACAAACTGACGGGTGAGATTATCGAGCAACGGAGTCAGCCACCACCGCAATCGCATAACGTGCAATCACAGCAATTCAACCAACGGTTGCAAGGCAGTGGCTCGGGCGGCACGATGCAACACTTCGACAAAACAAGTGCGTGGAATCCGAGTCAGATGACGGCATTCGATTCCTTGTTCTCCTCTCCAAACAACAACGATACACCATCGCAACCACAG
>JAEUSO010000279.1 GCA_016788605.1 Candidatus Kapaibacterium sp.
GTTTGCAAGTGATTGCCGAAGCGCAACGCCGCGGCGGTCTTGCCGCGATTGTTGATACAGAACACGCACTTGATGTTCAATACGCACAACGTTTGGGCGTGGATTTGGATAATCTGTTGCTCTCGCAACCGGAGTTCGGCGAGCAGGCATTGGAGATTGTGGAAACGCTTGTCCGCAGTGGTGCGATTGATGTCATTGTGATTGACTCGGTTGCAGCACTCACGCCCCGAGTTGAAATCGAAGGCGACATGGGCGATGCTCAAATGGGTTCGCAAGCGCGATTGATGAGCCAGGGTATGCGGAAGTTGCAAGCGGCAATTGGTCGCTCGAACGCTGCGGTGATTTTCACCAACCAGCTTCGCTCGAAAATCGGCGTTATCTATGGCAATCCCGAAACAACAACAGGCGGTAACGCGCTGAAATACTATGCGTCGCTGCGTATTGACATTCGCCGGAAAGATGTTATCAAAGAAGGTCAGGAAATTGTAGGTAACCGCGTTCGCGCGAAAATCGTGAAGAATAAAGTTGCACCGCCGTTCCGCGAATGCGAGTTCGATATTATGTACAACGAAGGCATCTCAAAACTTGGCGACATGATTGACCTTGGTGTTGAGCATGGCTTGATTACCCGCAGCGGTTCGTGGTTCAGCTTTAAGGAAGAGCGCGTGCAAGGACGCGACGGCTTGCGGAAGTTGCTGCAAGATTCGCCTGAATTGCTTGTACAATTAGAGCAGGAAGTCAAGGAAAAACTCGGCATCGCCGGAAAATAGTAGTCACGACGACGTAGACAAAGGCGCAGTTCCCGTTATGTGTGCTGCGCTTTTCCTTTGTTATGAACAGTCGTTCGCATCTATCGAGAGTTTGAACATCAACATATATCAATCCATAGCACAATCTATACTTCATCAGCTCCCGTTAGATGGCGTTGATGTAATGCTTATTGCGGGGTCGGGGATAATGAGTGCGTTCACCGAACAGAGCATCGTTCAGCGAATACCGTATTCGGCGTTTGAAGGACTTCCGCAGACGGGAGTGGCAGGTCATGTGCCGGAATTGATGGTGATGGAACTCGGTGATTCATCTTCGCTTAAGCGTATTCTCGTCTTTGGAGGACGCTTTCATTTGTACGAAGGATATTCCGTTGATATTGCAACCGCACCGATACACATTGCATCGCATCTCGGTATTCGGAACTGTATTCTTACCAATGCAGCAGGTGGATTGAATCCGCATTATTCAACAGGCGATTTAATGCTGATTGACGACCTTATCAATATGAGCGGAATTCCCGTTCTAGACATTGGTGTTGGCGATATGGCAATCATAGATAATCAATCAAAAGCATGGGGGAACAGAGTGGAACTTTCGCTATGCAGCAGTGGTATTGCAATCTGGCGCGGAACGTATGTTGCCGTCAGCGGACCGTCGTATGAAACACGTGCAGAAGTGAGGATGTACCGAAAGATGGCGGATGCAATCGGCATGTCCACGCTTCACGAATGGCGGTCGGCACAAATGCAAGGAATGAATGTGTGTGGCTGTTCGATGATAACAAACACCCTCAGCGATACTGCACGCCAATCTGTAACACATGGAGAAGTACTCGAAGCAACCCGTGCGGCACAGAACAAAATTGCTATGTTTGTTGTGGCTGCAGTACATCATTCGCCTGAAGCATCAACACATAACTCAAACGCATGACTATTGACTGGATCATCGCCGGACTTGGAAATCCCGGACTGAAATACGAAGACACCCGCCATAATATCGGATTTATGGTGTGCGACCGCTTATGCAAAACGAATAAGGTTGAGTTCACGCAAGGAAAGGGAGAGTGGCTGCAAGCGATTGTCAAAATTCGCGGAAAGTCAGTGTTAGTGATGAAGCCGATCACGTACATGAATAACTCCGGTTCGGCTATTGCGAAAGCGATGGGGCAGTATGCCGTATTAGCTGACAGGGTTATGATCATTGTGGATGAGTTTAATTTTCCCGTTGGCAAAGTTCACCTGAAATCAGGCGGATCGGATGGCGGACACAACGGAACGGCATCAGTAATCCAGCATTTGAAAACGGGCGCGTTCTGGCGGCTACGGTGCGGTATTGCAAAGAATTTCGGTATGGGCGAGTTAGTTGATTACGTGCTGAAGCCCTTTACGGATGAGGAACACGAAGCAAGGGACGCGATGATTGAGCGCGGGGCGCAAGCGATAGAATTAGTTATGCATGCCGGAACATCAAGGGCTGCGTCATCAATCAATGCCGACCGACCGCTCTTTGCAGAAAAACAACAACAGCAGAAAGTGTTATCATGAAGACCGCATTGTACGTATGGCAGACCATTGTATCACTTGCAACCGTCATGTTTGCAATAGTATTGCCGGCGGTGTTGGTCTTTCCTGAAATGAGGACGGGTTGGGTAACGGTTTATTTTTGATGCGATTGCATTGATACCGCTTTCCATCATTTATCCCGATTCTTGGTTGCAACTGTTTCAGTTGGCAAAAATTATCACCGTCTCGCACTTCGTCATTGTTCTTGCGAGGAAGTTTGCGCGGTATGCAACATCCATCCGGCTTGCTCATTTTGCCTACATATTGATGATTATCCTTCATTGGATTGCCTGTGCATGGCTGGCGATTCGACCGCTGACGGATAATAAAACCGCTCTGTCGCATTACATCTGGTCATTCTACTATGCAACCACCACGCTGGCAACCGTCGGCTATGGCGACATAACTCCGCAAACCGACCCCGAACGGATATTCGCCATTGTTATCATGCTTATCGGTATGGTGATGTATGCATACTTAATCGGGAATATCGCCACGTTGCTTAACAGGATTGACCCTGCGCGTGTGCATTACGAAGAGAATCTCGACCGCGTCCATGCGTTCATCCGTTACCGGAGTATCCCGTCCACCCTTGTACGCCGAATCACCGACTACTACGACTACATGTGGGAGAAACGCTTGGGCTATGACGAGAGCGCGATACTCTCAACATTACCGACGGCACTGCGAAAAGACATTGTGTTGTACTTAAAGCGCGATGTGATTGAGCGTGTGACGATTTTCCATGATGCAAGCGAGGATTTTATTCACGATATCGCCGCACATCTTCATCCGCAAATCGCCATGCCGGGCGATTATATTTTCAATATCGGCGACATCGGGCGAAGCATGTACTTTATCAGTAAGGGAAGTGTGGAGATTCTTGATTCGGATGGCAACCAACTTATTGTCCGTTCTGCCGGCGAGTTCTTTGGTGAACTTGCATTGCTTCATAAACGTAAACGCAGCGCATCAGTCCGCGCTTTGGAATACACCGACTTGTATGTTCTTGATGTTGCCACATTCGACCGCATTCTTGCCGACCATCCTGATTTTAGAACTCGACTTGTTGATTTAACAGTCGGTCGCTGACCAAAAAGGGTATGAAAGAAGAATGGCTCTCCGGTTTATTCGAAGAGCCATTTTCGTAGGTTACTACCGTGTGAGTTTACGATAGGTGATGCGATGCGGTCGGTCGTCGGTGATGCCGAGTTCCTTACGGCGGTATTCTTCGTATTGCGAGTAATTGCCGTCGAAGAATCGGACTTGCGAATCACCTTCGAATGCGAGGATGTGTGTGGCAATACGGTCTAAGAACCACCGATCGTGGGAGATAACAACAGCGCATCCGGCAAAATTTTCGAGAGCTTCTTCCAACGCCCGAAGTGTATTTACGTCAAGGTCGTTTGTCGGCTCGTCAAGCAGAAGCACGTTTGCACCTTCTTTTAGCATCTTCGCCAAGTGGACACGGTTGCGCTCCCCGCCCGAAAGCATTGTTACTTTCTTTTGCTGGTCGCTTCCGGTAAAGTTGAATGTGCCCACATACGCACGGCTGCTCATTTCGCGGTTACCGACCATGATTTGGTCTAAACCTCCGCTAATTTCCTCCCATACACTGTTATCAGGATTAAGTGGTCGGTTCTGGTCAATGTACCCGAGTTTCACTGTGTCGCCCACAGTAAATGTGCCGGTGTCGGGGTTCATCTCATTTGTTATCATCTTGAACATTGTTGTCTTGCCCGCACCATTCGGTCCAATCACACCAACGATTCCACCGGGAGGCAGCGAGAAACTGACGTTTTCATACAACAAACGGTCATCAAAACCTTTGCTTACGCCGTTTGCTTCAATAACGGTATTGCCAAGACGTGGACCGGGCGGAATGAAAATCTCAATATCCTCATTGCGCTTTGTTTGCTGCTCGTCAAGCATTTTTTCGTAGGCATTGATACGCGCTTTGCTTTTCGCATGGCGACCCTTGGGGTTCATCCGCACCCATTCCAACTCGCGTTGCAACACTTTCTGGCGTTGGCTTGCGGTCTTTTCTTCCTGTGCCAGACGTTTGGATTTCAATTCAAGCCATGTGGAATAATTACCCTCGAAC
>JAEUSO010000027.1 GCA_016788605.1 Candidatus Kapaibacterium sp.
GGACCTAACGCCATCATAAGCCCGATGCCGTTTTTGGGATTAGCACCATAGTCCTTCATCATTTCTTCAAGGACAAACAGAACTGAACAACTCGACATGTTACCATAGGAAGCAAGCACTGATTCGGAATGTCGTAAATCATGTCGCGTTATACCAAGTGCAATGCAATACGCATCAAGAACCTTAGTGCCGCCCGGGTGCATCACATAGTGTGTGAACGGCGTTCCACCCATTCCCCATTCTACTTGAATGTCAGCTGCAACCTGCGGGATATTCTTCTCGATAAACGACGGTATGTCACGCGAGAATCTGACTTTCAGCCCGCTCTGAATCATATCCCATCCCATAATATCACCGGTGTTATCGAAGAGTCGGCTATAGGAGTCGGTAACTGCAATCTGGCTATTGGATTTTGTAGATAATAGCACTGCTGCCGCTCCATCGCCAAACAAACTTGATGCGATGATATTTGATTTCGTCAGGTCGTTGCGTTGAAATGTCAAGCTGCATAGCTCAACTGCTATGAACAGCACATATCCGCCATCGGAATAGCGTGTAATCTCCGCGGCGCGGGCAAGCCCCGACACACCTGCGGCACAACCAAGTCCCCAGATGGGAATGCGCTTTACCGTGCGTGGCAATCCGCATGATTGAATCACAGCTGCATCAATGCTTGGCGTTGCAATTCCGGTTGATGTTGCCACAAGGATTGCACTGATTTCGGACGGTGATATTCCTGCTTGCCCTATTGCTTTTTGTGCTGCTTCGGTGCATAATCGGGTTGCCGTACTGACAAAGATGCCGTTCGCTTCCGCAAAGTCATGTGCGCGATCGAACCATTCCATCGGTTGCGAAAAAAAGCGGTTGCCGATTCCTGCATTCGTGAAGACAGGCAGCATTTTATCTAAGAACTCGGGATGCTCTGCAAAAACAATTTTTGCATACTCGCGTACTTCTTCCTGACCAACGCGATAGTCGGGGTTCGATGTTGCTATAGCAGCGATGCGTGGCGATACATTCATGATGCGGTTGTTGTGGTGATGTCAGCCGGAATCTCAATGACAAAGACAGTTCCCTCGCCCGGCACTGATGACTGGACGATCAGTTTCCCTTTGTGGTATTCTTCTATAATCCGCCTCGATAAACTGAGCCCTAATCCCCAGCCGCGCTTCTTGGTAGTGAAGCCGGGATTGAAAATCTGCTTCTTTACTTTGGGCGACATTCCTTTACCATTATCACGGATAGTCAATGCAATGTGATTCGTGCGATTAGCCGGTACAAACGCAATATCAATCATACCTTCTTTCACCTCAATCGCCTCGGCGGCATTCTTTATAAGGTTCTCGAAAACCCAGCCGAAGAGTTCTGCATTGACGTTCGCATACACGTCGTTGTCGGTCGTGCGGGTCAGGGTAATGTTTCTGCCGAGGTGCGGAAACCGTCGCTCGAAATACACGCACGTTTGCTCAATGATGGAAGAGACATTCTCACGCATAAGTTTTGGCTCCGAGCCAATCAGAGAGAAGCGGTTTGCAATCGAGCGTAAGCGTTCTATATCATGCTCCATTTCGCCTGCTGTTTCGTTGAACGACTGCTCGTCGTCGCGGTTCAACCGGAGAAGTTCAATCCATGCAAGCATACTGGAAATCGGGGTTCCAAGCTGGTGTGCGGCTTCTTTTGCCATGCCAACCCAAATATGTGACTCTTCATTCCGCTTTAGATAGTTGAATGCCAAATACCCGATACCGATAAAGACGGTGACGATAATAATCTCTACATACGGCAGTATTCGCAGCCGCTTCACAAGGACGGAGTTTGTGTAATATACTTTGCTGAGGATATTGCCGTCGGCATCGCGGATGTCAATCGGTTGATAGCCAAGTTTCATTTCAGTAATAAGTGCGGTCAGCTTTGTCCGTTGCTGCTGAATACTGAGCGTCGTATCAATATCGGTGTTGATGGAATACTGATCAAATGGTTCAAGCGGTGTGCCAGTTGCATCGCAGACAATGCACGGAAAGGTAATGGTGGGCGTGACTTTATCAATCAGAAACAAACTCTCGATGTTGTTGCTCTTCGTAAAGTTCTGTAATATCTCGGCATACAAACTAACAGTACGCTTTTCACTTTCTATCAATCGGTCAACGATGTTTTGCGTATAAAGTAAAACGCCGATAACAATGATAATCCCGACAATACTGAGATATACTTTGATTTGCCATTTGGTGAGCGAGCGTTTCCACCACTGCGCCTTCACTTGCCTGCCTATCGGTGATGCTTCGCTTGACTGCTGCATCAGCGAATCACCTCAATAGTTGCAACCGCACCATCGTTTGCTGCGTGTTCTACTTCGATGGTTTTTCCTTTTAATGTAACAGTGAACTGTTGAGTCACTTGTTTTCTTTTCACGGCAATTACCGGACTTAGTGTTTTACTGATAGGAACATCATGGTGGGTGACGGCTGTACCGTCCGTCGGCATTTTCATTTTGGGAATGGATAAACCGCCAATCGTGAACTCATGTCCGTCGGCAAGAACCTTTTGTGTGACATTCAGAACGTATTGGTATGTTGCAAACTCACGCACAGTACGGAAGTACAAACGAACAATATAGTCCTTTTTGCTTTGCATTAACTGCAATGAAACTGTGTACTCCGGCTTTGCCGATTCCATGATATGCCTCTTGTAATAACGTCCGAAAAACCATTGTGCCGTGATGCGGAACAATAGTGGAGGTGGCGGGAGTCGAACCCGCGTCCGAAGTGCAGAACGCTCAACTTACTCCATGCGTAGTCGGTGTAGGAAATTCACCACGGCGTTCACGCAACCCGACACATACACCCGTGGCTATTGTTCTGTTGTTTCACCGCATACCGGAACACGCGGCACTTGGCAATCCACCTATAAGCGTCACCGGAGTTGAGCAGCGGCGGCTCTCCTCAGTCCGATGGAGAATGGAACTAAAGCTCGACATTCTCAACAACGGGAGCATAAATTATGCTGCCATTGCGTAGCTAACATTGTTAGCATCTTTGGTTCGCCAGTTGTATTTACGAGCTCCACCAGCGTAGCTCGGCATGCATTTGAGTCCTTCTTCCACCCCGTCGAATCCATAACACCCCCATATATTTCTTTTCACCAACCCGATTCAACTCGCCACGATGACGATTCTTGAGCGACAAGATTGCCCTTGGGAATCACTACCGTGCTTTTATCGTGTCGCAATTCGCCATTGCTGTGAACTGCGATTTCGGATACTCGCGTTGAAACTCTGCAAAGAGCTTCGTTGCTTTTTCCACATTGCCTTGCACACAATTCAGTTGCGCCAGTCGTAACAACGTGCGCTCGTGAACAGTGGTTGGCAGGGATTCGTTACGTAATAACGTATTGAGCGTTTCAGCCGCCGGTTCGTATTCCGCAAGGGAAATAGCACACTCAGCAATCATAAACTCCGTCTCGAAAACTAACGAATCGTTTTGTGCAAGATTCTCGACTACTTCGGAAAATAGTTTCCGTGCATCAATATACTTGCCTTCGTCAAACAATGCTTGGGCGGCATTGAATTGCTGCACTAATGGCGATTGTTTTGCAACCATTTTGACAACAACTGTATCAGAAAACCGTTCGCGGTTTTTTGGTACTGTCACTGCCTTTTTACCCGGCAACGGCTGATCTGCATAGCGCGGCGGCACATACCCTTTGCGAACATTTTGCAGACACCCCGCAACGCCGATACTCATCAGCAGCACCGACAGGATTAGGATCCGTACAAGTATGTGTCTCGTCCGTGAGAGCATAGTGTTGTTACCGCAGAGCGGATGTTAAGCGTCCTTCTTCCACCACGTAATATCAATCGAATCCTCGCCGCCATCCACACCAAGTATTTGACCATTTATCCACTGGCTTTCGGCACGGGCAAGCAGCGTGATGACATCTGCAATATGCTCGGGAGTAGTCAGAGTGTGATTCGGATTTCGCATGAGCGCGTTGTCAATCAGCAGGTCGTTACCCGGAATTTTTCGCAACGCGGGTGTATCGGTCACACCTGCGCGAATGGTATTACAGGTTATCTGCCACGGTGCGAGTTCAAGCGCCAACTGACGTGTATAGCTTTCCAATGCCGATTTAGCAGCCGATACCGCACCATACGTTGGCAGGTTACGGTGGCTTCCGGCACTTGTCAACGAAAGCACACGACCGCCTTTACCAAAGAGTCCGGCGAACAAAACATCTTGCACCCAATAGATAAGCGAATTCGCCATGACATCCATCGTCATTTCAATCTGCTTTTGGTTCAGAACCTCGTTACGGGTTTCAGCGATAAACGGTTTCAACGATCCGAATGCCAGCGAATGGAGCATGAGATGGATTGACGCTCCATCCTTACCGGAAAATTCTTGCTTAATTCCTTCGATAACTTCTGCACGTCGTTGCTCATCGGCGGCATTCACATTGAAGAAAATGCAACTGCGTCCAAGTGAACTAATCTGTTGCTTCATCTCTTCCACTTGAGCCATGCCGGCGGCACGGTCAAGGTGAACACCGATGATATTATATCCCGCATTTGCCATTGCATATGCAGCCGCTTTTCCAAATCCGCTTGATGCACCAAGTATCAGTACGTATTGATGTGCCATATTATTTCTTTTGTTGTCGTAGTTGTTCTGTAATAGTTTTTACATCATTCATAATCATTGCCTGCTTATAGATGCCCGGAGTTGGAATACTGACCTGCCGTCCATGCAGATAGATATACTCCGGTACTTTTCCCTGTGCCTCGCTGATAAACCGTAACATCGGCGAGAAGCCTACATACAGCGAACCGTAGTCGGAAATCTGCATCCGGTTAATGATTCGATGAAATTCCTTTCGGGTCATCATCAATTCTTGCGGTGAAAAATCACGCAAACTATCGGGATGGAAAAACTGAACAATCGTTTGAACTATGACGGAGTCACCACCCAACTTTTTGTTGTACAAATCGGTGTATTGCTTACCCACCTGTTTCAACATATTCGAGTCGGTGCTTGTGGTTGAGACGTTCAGTTGTACTGTTCTGGATTTTATCATTTGGATTGACGGCTGCCCGTTGATATTGATCAGGCGCGGCTGCGAGGGCTGCGTTGTATCAATATAGGAATCGGTAAGTTCGAACGAGCCGACCTTTGGCGAGGGCAATGCGAACCACGAACCGATGCCTGCTGCAAGTATAAAAAGTGCTATAAATTTCATGCGATTGTTAGAGTACTGTTGTAAGTGATGATGCCCCGGGAACAATGACGGCGTAAAGCCACATCGTCGTGCCTACACTTGCCGGAATCGAAAAATTATCGTCCATCCGCAAACGGATAGAGATATTCTCAATGATGCCGCCGACAAAAGATGCAATCACACCGGCAATCAAAAAGTGAGACGGTGCGGAAAACTGCCATGCTATAAACCACACAACAAGAACTGCACTGATGATGAATGCCGTTGTCCCTTCGAGTGACTTATCTAAGAATTTATGTTTTCCGAACTGCCTCCCGATTAAGGCAGCGCAAATATCGCTGATGATGAGGATTGTGAACGCCGTAATTCCGATAATCTTCGGGAAAACAATTACACATAAACATGCGGCAAGCAGAACGTAACTCGCACCGTTCAGCAACAACCTGTCGCTGCGTAACTCGTGTTCCCGCATCATACTGCCGAAGTACCGAAGCACGATTGAACGCACCCATCCGCTACGGTGGCTGATTATATCGCCCGCAAGGAAAAACAACGTCACGGGAACAAGCATCATAAGCCCGGTGTATTTGTCCACAAACGAGTATATGATAGGAATCGAGAGTGACAAAAGGTGAATACTTTTACGCAGTATTTCTTTCTTATATGTAATTTCTCGTTGTTCGGACATTCGCTCGGTAATAAAAGCACATTGTATGGTTTCACAGGCACACGCAAAAATCAATATCGGATTGGATGTACTCCGCAGACGCAATGACGGATACCATGAGATTGCATCGTTTTTTGTAAAAACAGGGCTGCATGACACGATTCATTACGAGAAGAACGCAGTACTCCAAATTCAAACAGTCCCCGATCTTGGAATACCCCAAGAGCAAAACATTTGTCATAAAACCGCACTGCTTCTGCGTGAGAGATTTTCAATCAACGACGGAGCAAAGATAACGATACGAAAGCACATACCTCATGGTGCGGGATTAGGCGGTGGTAGCAGTAATGCTGCGACAACGCTCCGTGCACTCAATACTGTATGGAATATCAACGCACCGCTCAATGAACTTCGTCCGCTTGCCGAACAGGTAGGAAGCGACGTTCCGTTTTTTCTTGACCCTGACATCCGTTCAGCGTATGTGACAGGACGGGGCGAACATATCGAGCCGGTAAATCACCCATTCCATCACACGTTGCTCTTGGTTAATGCTGGTATTCATGTTTCAACACCTTGGGCATATACTGCGCTTGATATTCAAGGAACGTCGGAATCACAGTTCCATCCTTCAACACTTGCCGAGATACCTGTTTCTGAATGGCGGCATCATATTACAAATGACTTTGAACGTGTTGTGTTTGCAACACATCCGATTCTGCAATCAATCAAAGATGAGCTTTACAAGTATGGGGCGGATTATGCCTCAATGAGCGGCAGCGGCTCAACGATGTACGGACTTTTCACATCAAAACAGGATGCGTTGATTGCAGCGAACAGATTCTCAAACTTTTCCGTATTCGTCAGCAAGCTTTTGTAATCGCTGTGAAACTATTCGTTGGTATTCAGCAATCATTTTATCTACTTCCTGTTTCCAAGTATGATGTTTCTGCACATAGCGTTGCGCCGCCGCGCCGTACTCTCGCGCTTTGTCCGGTTCGTTCAATAAGCGGACAATCATCGTTGCTTGTTCATCGGCGTTATCACTCACGAACAATCCGTCCGATTGCGTTGCAAGAATGCCCTCCGCTGAAACAGACGTTGCCACGACTGGTAATCCCGCCGCCATTGCTTCAAGGATTTTAATACGCACACCGCCACCTACAAAGAGCGGTGCAACATAGACAGATGCCGAATGGTAATACGGTTTCACGCTTTCAACGTACCCTTTACATTCCACATTATAGAATCCGTACTGCTGTAAACTTTGCGGTGCATTCTTACCAAGAAGAGTAAGTGTTGCATCATTCACCTCTCGAAGAATCTTCGGCATCACTTCTTTGATAAACCACAATCCGCCGTTGAGATTATGTATCCACGACCACACGGTAGCAAGCACCATCGAATGTGGAACACGCGCTACGCCATCTGATTTCCATTCGTCGGGATTCACTCCGGCACCGGCAACGCAATATCGAGTATCCGGTTGCATGGACTGCGCGTGGTGCAAATCAACAATTGTAATGGGAAATGCAACCGCAGCATGAGAAAGAAGTTCTTCTTCACGATTCTTTAATAAATGCGCTTGTCTGCTGATATACCAATACTTTGGATGCCACCACTGCAACTCGTCTGCATAGCGTTGCCAAATCCGCCATTCCATGTTATGCAGACGAAAACCGATTGGCACATCACATTGGCGTGCGACTGCAACTGCAAGCGGCATCATTGCTGTGTGGTCGGCGTGGATAATATCGGGGTTGAATATATGGACTATTTCAAGCAGCGTTTGCTGCATCTGTTTGGAATAATGTTTCGACAGATACAGCGGCTCGGAACTAAAAAGCGATGTCGCAATTCTTTTTGTCGTATTAGTGGTAGAGTGCAACAAGACCGTGCATTCACAATCCCAATCGTTCGGGATATGCTTCGCTACCTCGTCGTCACTCTCGGCAAGAATTACAAGATGTACCTTGCACCCCGCAGATAAAAACTCGCGCGTGATGTTGTATATCCCGATTTTTCCGCCATCGTCCGGCGGAAAAATGGTGCGTGGCACAAGTTGCAGTATTCGCAAAGGCGAGGAGTTCACAGGGTTCACAAGGGTCGAGAGTATTATTTTCGCATTCAATCGCCAAACGGCGACCGCAAATTACAGTATCATCACGTCACACACCCAACTTGCTATGTACGGCAAATTCCAAGAATATCTTGCTCAAGAACTGCACAATGTCCGCGAAAGCGGTCTCTTCAAATCAGAGCGCATTATCACTTCACCGCAAGGTGCGGAAATAAACGTTGCAGGAACAGACAGTTCAGTATTGAACTTTTGTGCGAATAACTATCTCGGACTTTCCTCGCACCCGCAAGTGATTCAAGCCGCAAAAGACAGCTTGGATTCGCACGGCTACGGAATGTCGTCCGTACGGTTTATTTGCGGAACACAAGACATCCACAAAACACTTGAAAAGAAAATCGCAGAGTTCTGCCACACCGACGATACGATTCTTTATGCTGCATGTTTCGATGCAAATGGCGGTGTGTTCGAGCCGCTCATCGGCGAACTCGATGCAATCATCAGCGATGAACTCAACCATGCCTCCATTATTGACGGGGTGCGTCTTTGCAAAGCAAAACGCTACCGGTACAAATGCTGCGACATGGCGGACTTGGAAGCGCAACTCAAACAAGCAAAGGCAGACGGTGCGCGGTTTATGATGATTGCCACCGACGCTGTTTTCTCAATGGATGGAACGATTGCCCCGCTTGATGCCATCTGTGATTTGGCTGATAGATACGAGGCACTCGTGATGGTGGATGAATGTCACTCGATGGGATTCATGGGCAAACACGGGCGTGGCGTAGTTGAACACTGCGGCGTTACCGGACGGGTGGATATTATCACCGGAACATTAGGAAAAGCGTTGGGCGGCGGTATTGGCGGATTCACAACCGGACGTGCTGAAATCATCGAGATGCTCCGCCAGCGGTCGCGCCCATACTTATTCAGTAATTCCCTTCCGCCAAGTGTTGTCGGTGCAAGTATCGCCGTATTTGATTTACTATCTTCAACCACTGAATTACGCGATACATTGGAGGAAAATACGCTGTACTTCCGTGCTCAGATGGAGCGACTCGGGTTCGACATTAAGCCGGGCACACATCCGATTACACCCATCATGCTTTATGATGCACCACTTGCACAGGAATTTGCACGCCGCTTATTAAGCGAAGGAATATATGTCATCGGGTTCTTCTATCCTGTTGTGCCGAAGGGCTTGGCGCGCATCCGTGTTCAAATCAGCGCAGCACACTCGCGGCATCATTTGGATATTGCTATAGCCGCATTCGAGAAAGTTGGCAAGGAACTTGGCGTACTCAAATAATTTACCACCAACAGGTTTATAGTATGGTTCGCGCAGTTGTATTTGATTTGGATAACACCCTTGTGGATTTCATGGCAATGAAACGGGTGGCGGTTGATGCCGCCATCACTGCTATGATTGATGCCGGTCTTGACCTTACATTCGATAAAATCAAGTCGCACATTGACGACATCTACCGTGAGCAAGGCATTGAGTATCAGCGGGTGTTCGACCAACTGCTGCAGGAGTCACTCGGTCGGGTTGATTTCCGCATACTTTCGGCTGGGATTATTGCATATCGCCGTGCGCGCGAAGCAGCACTCAAGCCCTATCCGCACGCAACTGCAACACTTATGAAATTGGTAAAAAGCGGTATCAAACTCGCCGTTGTATCAGATGCACCCGCACGGGAAGCGTGGCTGCGGCTTTGCTATATCAATTTCCACCATCTGTTCGATGCAGTTGTTACCTATGACGATACGGGCGAACGCAAGCCGAGTCCCAAACCGTTCTTAATGGCATTGATGCAACTGAGCGTGCCGCCGCACGAGGCGATTATGATTGGTGATTGGGCGGAGCGCGATATGGTTGGTGCGAAAAACGTAGGAATGCAAACTGCCTTTGCCAAATACGGCGATTCCTTTGGTAATCAAAACGTTAGCGCTGATTACATTCTTGATGATGTCAGCGATATACTTCGCATTGTTTCAACTCAAAACACTTCGGAATAAGACACAGAATGATACTGCCGGTCTATCTCTACAACCATCCTGTGCTTCGCCAAAAAGCCGAGCCGATAACCGATATGGATGATGCAACGGTTGCATTCATCGAGAATATGTTCGATACCATGCGGAATGCAAACGGCATCGGGCTGGCGGCGAATCAAGTCGGCTCGACAAAAGCAGTAACGGTGATTGACGCTATCGAAACAGACGACGGCGAATCGACACGACCAATGGTACTCATCAATCCCGTTATCGAATCAATGTCCGACAACGAAATTGACTACGAAGAGGGTTGCCTGAGTTTGCCCGATTACCGCGACTCGGTTACCCGACCGGAAGCAATTCAGGTGCGTTATCTTGACCAGTTTATGAAGGAGCAGACACACGAAGTGGACGGCTTTCTTGCCCGTGTGATGCAGCATGAGATTGACCACCTTAACGGTATCTATTTCTTCGAGCGGCTCTCGCCATTACGACGCACGTTAGGCAAGAACAAACTCAAGAAAATAGAGCGTGGTATTATTGAGCCGGACTACGAATATGTGCTTGGGAAATAGATATGCCGGTTACGCTATTGCAGCAAGCGCAGCATAGATGTCATCTAATAAATCTTCTACATCTTCGATACCAACCGAAAGGCGAACCAAGCCGTCGGTGATTCCTAGTTTTTGGCGTTGCTCAACAGGCACACTGCCATGTGTCATACTCACCGGATGGCACACAAGCGATTCAACTCCGCCAAGCGATTCACCAAGAGTAAAGACCGACAAGGCATTGGTGAATTTCTTTGCCGCTTCCAACGAGCCGAGTTCAATCGAAATCATTCCGCCAAAACCCGACATCTGCTCTTTTGCAAGATTATGCTGCGGATGGGTTGGGAGACCGGGATAATACACCGCTTTAATTGCGGGATGATGAGCCAAGACGGGTGCAATCGTCATAGCATTCGCTTCGTGTTGTTTCATGCGGACAGCAAGCGTTTTTACTGAGCGCAAGCAAAGCCAGCAATCGAACGGTCCGGGAATTGCTCCTGCAGCATTCTGGATAAACTTCAACCGCGTTGCAATCTCTTCGTTGTTTGTTGCCACAATGCCATGCACCAAATCCGAATGTCCGCCAAGATATTTCGTCGCGGAATGAATGACAATGTCCGCACCAAGCGTCAGCGGCTTCTGGAAATACGGCGATGCGAATGTGTTATCAACCACCATCATAGTTCCGTGCTCTTTTGCAACACGAGCCACCATTCGCAGGTCGGTCAGGTTCATCATCGGGTTTGTTGGTGTTTCGGTGTAGAGCATTTTCGTAGCCGGTGTGATTGCATTGCGAATTGCCTGCTCGTCGCGCATATCCACCGAAGTAAACGACAGCCCGAAATTTGTCAGGATTTTATCAAAGAGACGGAAAGTGCCGCCGTACATATCTTCCGCCATGACAACGTGGTCGCCTGCGCGGAGCAACTTCATGACGGAGTCAATAGCTGCAAGCCCGCTGCCAAAAGCGAAACCAGCTATTCCCTCTTCAAGCGCAGCCAAGTTTTTCTCCCACTGAAAGCGCGTCAGGTTTTGAGTGCGGGCATATTCATAGCCCTTGTGTTTGCCGATTTCCTCTTGTGCGTATGTTGAGGTTTGATAAAGTGGCACTGTCACCGCTCCGGTCAGTTCGTCAGGTTCCTGACCAATATGTATCGCCTTCGTTGCAAATCCGTCCTTGCTCATAAAGAGTGTATGTTATTGTATGGTAAAAATCGCATTATCAATGAGGCGCGTTGTACCGATGCGGACTGCAATCAGACATACAACCGAATCTCCTTTTGTAAATTTTTCCGGCTCGTCAAGCGACGATGCCCTCGCAACCGCTGCATAATCAATCGTACCAGCGGGAATCTCCGAGAGTATTTTCCGGCAGACGTTGTTCAAAGCATCACGACGACGCTCGCCCGCTGAAACCGCTTCGCCAACAGCAGTCAATGCACGCCACAATGCAAGCGCGTCCTGCCGCTCGGTTGGTGATAGATACACATTACGGGAGCTTTTCGCCAATCCGTCATCTTCACGGACAGTTGGCAGAACTATGATATTGCAGTCAATATTCAGGTCGGTATTCAGCCGCTGAACGACTAACGTTTGCTGATAATCTTTCTGACCGAAGTATGCACGGTGGGGCTTGGCTGCAAGCAGAAGTTTGGTGACAACAGTGGCAACACCCGAAAAATGTGTAGGGCGGAATACTCCTTCAAACTTTTCAGTAATACCGGAAATTTGGATGGATGTTGAATATCCCTCGGGATACATTTCTGCTGTATCGGGATAGAACAATACTGTGCAACCGGCTTCCTCGGCAAGTGTATAATTGCGTGGGATTGACAAAAATTGTCGTGATTGTTTCGTTGTTTTCTGACGCAGACGCACTTACAAGGGAGGCGTGACCGGAATGCAAATAGCCCATCGTCGGCACGCAACCGATTGACTTCCCTTCTGCACGAATGCTGTCGGCAAAGTGTTGAAGTTCGGTAATTGTCCTGACAAGGCGCAGTGCCATGGGCTGAGATTTCTGATGATTGTGTTCCGGCGGCGCGAAAATACGCCACATAAAGACAGTATTGCATTGGCTCGCAGTGGTGCGTCAAGTATTTTTGCAATCGCAGAACGGCAGAATCGTTACTGCAATAAATCTGCGAACAGGCAGAACACCACGAAATATCATCACATATCTATTAAGGAACACCATGCCTTACGACCCTCTAATGGTCATGCCGATGCGCGAGGAACTTACCCGCGCCGGTTTTACCGAACTCACGACTCCCGACGCTGTGGATGCGGCAATGAAACTGCCGGGTACAACGCTTCTTGTCGTTAACTCCGTTTGCGGATGTGCAGCCGGCTCACTGCGTCCCGGAGTTACCATGTCGTTGAATCACGAAAAACGCCCCGACAACCTTGTTACGGTCTTCGCCGGAGTGAATATGGAATCAACCCAACATGTTCGTGACACCTATTTGGCAAACCATCCGCCGTCATCGCCGTCCATCGCACTCTTCAACAATGGCGAATTGATTGGTATGATTCACCGCCATCAAATCGAAGGTCGGATGCCGGAGAATATCGCCAAAGCGCTTACCGCTGCGTATGATGAATACTGCGGCACTCCTACTGAAACAGTTTCCTAACATTGCATATGTTTCGTGCAGGTTGACGTGAGACGCTTTGACCTGCACGTTGTATTTTGCACTGTCATTATCATACGCGCCCGTAGCTCAGTTGGATAGAGCAACAGCCTTCTAAGCTGTGGGTCACAGGTTCAAGTCCTGTCGGGCGTGCCACTTGAGTTTTCACTCCACTCTTTGTACCGGATATTATGGAATCAATCGTTAGTCCATTGCCGTCGGCGACTGTTCACGATGCGCAACTTGCATACATGTCGGGATTTGGTAATGAGTTCGCAACTGAAGCATTACCGGGTGTGTTAGACCCGCGACAGAACTCGCCGCAACATGTACGGTACGGTTTGTATATCGAGCAAGTCAGCGGCACCGCGTTCACAGCATTGCGTTCGTATAATAAGCGCACGTGGATGCACCGAATCCGTCCATCGGTCGTGCATAAGCCGTTCCGCCAGATAAGCAACGGGACAATTTGTTCGACACCTTTCGACGAACTGCCGCCCACCCCGAACCAACTACGTTGGAGTCCGATTGCCATTCCGCAAGAGCCGACAGATTTTATACAAGGTATCGTTACGATTGGCGGGAATGGCGATGCGGCATCCCACGTCGGTGCTGCAATCCACCTGTACAGTTGCAACGCCGATATGGATGACCGGTTTTTCTATAATGCCGACGGTGAATTTCTGATTGTGCCGCAACTTGGCGCATTGCGCATTCACACCGAATGTGGTATTCTTGATGTGAAGCCGGGCGAAATATGCGTTATCCCGCGTGGTATTAAATACCGCGTCGTTCTTACCGACGGTCAAGCACGCGGTTATATCTGCGAAAATTATGGACAGCATTTCCGTCTGCCGGATTTAGGTCCTATTGGCGCGAACGGACTTGCGAACCCGCGTATGTTTTTAACGCCCGTTGCTGCGTTTGAAGACCGAGAAGGAGAATTTGAGGTTGTTGCGAAATTCCAAGGCAACCTGTGGTCGTCCGTCATCAATCACTCACCGCTCAATGTCGTGGCATGGCATGGCAACTACGCTCCCTATAAGTACGACCTGACCACGTTCCAATGTGTGAATACGGTGAACTTTGACCATAGCGATCCGTCAATCTTTACTGTACTGACTGCACCAAGTGAATTACACGGAACGGCAAACATTGACTTTGTGATTTTCCCCGACCGCTGGATGGTTGCCGAGCATACATTCCGTCCACCGTGGTTCCACCGGAATTACATGAGTGAATTCATGGGATTGATCTGGGGATTGTATGATGCGAAAGAAGAGGGCTTTGTTCCCGGTGGTTGTTCACTGCATAACTGTATGAGCGGTCACGGACCGGATAATATCACGTGGGAGAAAGCAACGAATGCCGACCTGCAACCGCATAAACAACAGAATACACTTGCCTTCATGTTTGAAACGCGCTTTGCCACACGCACAACCAAGCACGCAATGAATCTCAGTGAGTTGCAGATGGACTATTACGAATGTTGGCAGGGATTGGAACGTCGCTTCATGCCCAACAGCTCAACGAACGGAAAAGCATAATACTGATTCACTATGAGCAACTTCATCATCACATTACTACATTGCGACACGTGATATGAAGAAAATCATCATTATAGGCGGCTCCGGTTTTATAGGGCAATCACTTGCGAGGCATTGTAGCGCAGCGGGATATGAAGTCGTCATTATTGCTCGCAGCAGACCGACATCGTTACCAGAGTCAATCCGTTTTTCACTATGGGACGGAGTAACACTTGGAACGTGGGTAGATGAGTTCACCAACGCTTACGCTGTCGTCAATCTTGCAGGACGTTCAGTGGATTGCATTAAAACACCGGATAATTGCGACGAGATACTTCGCTCGCGGGTTCAATCAACTTTAACTGTCGGTAAAGCACTCAACAAAGCGGTGAATCCACCAAACATTTGGATTCAAATGTCCACCGCTCACATCTACGGAGACCCGCCGTCACAACTCTGCACGGAAGATTCGCCAACGGGATACGGTCTTGCGCCGTTTGTCGGTAAGGCATGGGAAGAAGCATTCTATTCTGTTGTACCAAAAACCTGCCGTTATTCAATCCTTCGCACAAGTTTTGTGATTGGTAAAAACGGCGGCGCAATGACAAAGCTGAAACTGATTACCCGATTGGGATTGGGTGGAAAAGTCGGTAGCGGAAAACAAGGTTTGAGTTGGATACACGAGTATGATATGAATGAGATAATCCGCACGTGTATTGAAAACGAATCGTACAGCGGAATGTATATCGCTACTGCACCGAATCCGGTTTCGCAACACGAGTTCATGCAAACGCTCCGCAAAGAAATGAACATACGAATCGGCTTGCCGTCACCTGAGTTTGCTATTCGACTTGGTGCGCGATTCTTGTTCAAGACAGATCCTGAACTCGTTCTCTACGGACGGTATCTGAAATCACGTCGGTTGGAAGAACAAGAATTTCAATTTCGATTTCCCACACTACAACCTGCACTTAAGGATTTACTTTCCTAATTTCAATCACACGACACATCTTCGCGCACTGTAATGCGGCGGTTTTGCTTGCGTATGGATTCCACTTCATCTTTCCGCATCCGCTTCAATTCCGATTTTCCCGGCTCGGGGATTAGGGGCATGGACGAGCCGTAGCCAACCGTTCCTTGAATTTTATCGGGAGTAATCCCCTGCTGCGTCATCAGTTGTCGGACAGCACGGGAGCGCATTTCCGACAGTACTTTATTGCGGTTGGGATTTCCTTCCGCACTTGTGTGTCCCTCGAATGTCACGCGCAACTTATCACATTCATTGGTCAGATAATCTTTCAGTTCCTTAATAGAACGCTGCGTTTCAGGATCGGTATTATCAATCTGGTCGCTATTCTTCAAAAAACGAATCGAGAAGTTCCGTTTCTTTTTCGGTTGTTTCGGTTCTTCCGCTTTCTTCTCATCTAACTTAGGAACAGGTGCAGGCGTCGGGATTGCCGGCGGTGCTGACTCCGTTTTTTTTCCACCGCAGCAACAGCACGAAAGAGCGCATGGATCGGGATCTTTCGGGTCAATGATTCCGTCACCGTCGGTATCTGGATTCGCAGGGTTTGTGCATCGGCGCAGAACTTCCTCGCCATCACTCCAACCGTCCATGTCAGTATCAGCAACTTTTGGATTTGTCTTATAGCGCACCACTTCTTCGCCATCCATCAGCATATCGCCGTCGGTATCGGGGTTGCGCGGGTCGGTCTTATGGACGGTGAATTCGTCAGCATCGCTTAATCCGTCGCCGTCGGTATCAATCTTGAGCGGATTGGATTTCACATCGTTCACTTCCGTGCCGTCGCCAAGTCCGTCACCATCGGTATCGGGCATAAGCGGGTTTGTGCCAAGCGCAGCTTCCTCAGCATCTCGCAATCCGTCGCCGTCACTATCCGCCTTCAAGGGATTCGTTCCCATACTATGCACCTCATCACCATCAAATGCGGTGTCACCGTCGGTGTCAGGATTGTTCGGGTCGGTCTTGCGAACAAACTCCGGGAAGTCGTACAGCCCGTCGCCATCGGTATCCATTTTAATCGGTGAGGACTTGAAAAGTATTTCCTCTTTGTCTGTCAATCCATCGCCGTCGCTATCGGCACGTTTGGGGTCGGTATGTGTAACATTCAATTCTTCGTAGTCGGATAAGCCGTCGCCGTCGCTATCGCTGTTACGCGGGTCAAGACCCAATCTGCGTTCTTCGCTATCGCTCACTCCGTCGCCATCCGAGTCCAAATCACCGTGGATATAGTAATTCAATCCCCCGCCGATTGTCGCATAATAATCGTTTGGCGTGCCTTCAACTGTAACATCGTCGAGATTATCCGTTGTTGTAAGCCGGAACATTGCACGCCCGTTCAAACTCACATCATCATTCAAAAAATACTCAAAACCGATACCAACCGGGAAATGAATCGAGTAACGCGGATATGCTTCGCGGACAATGTTGGGCAACGGTGAATGTTCCTTAGCATTGGTCGGGTAATGATTCATCAACCCAACACCGGCAATCAGTTGCGGAATAACCCTGCTCGACGGGAATAAATGGAACACACCGAGTAACTCATAATGTGCTAAACGAATATCATTCTTCCTGCTGATTGTCGTTAATGTACCGGGATAGAACTCGCCGTAGGTCCTGCCTTGATAATATTCGGGAAACGCCGCCAAATCATACGGAGTAACGCGAAACGCCGTCGAGCCGACTCCGGCATTGAATTCTGCACCAAGCCAACGGAACGCTTCATACCTGAGTGCGCCTTCACCGCCCCAACCATATTGGTCGTCGGTGAATTCTCCCCAATACTTGTATGTCGAGCCGCGCACGGCAAGTGATATTCTTCCTTGCTGTGTTTGTGCTGTTGCAATCGCAGGAAACATCGCCCCGCATAACAACAACACGGCAATCATGCGCCCGAAAAGCGTTGAGTGTTTGTGTCTATGTAGCTCAAAGAATAGCATATTCCGCATTATACTGATGGTTGCAGATTCAAGTTACAAGACACACACCGTTCGGGAAATCCGTAGAAGTACGGAAGCTACTGCCAAAAGCGTATTTCGGTGGTTCATTTCAATAAAAAAAGGGGGCATTTGCCCCCTGATTTAGCTGTTTCTACAATGTTGGCTTACTTCTTCGACCACTTGATGGAGCAACCGACCGCTTTTGTAAAATCGGGATTCGGCATTTTACCTGTGGTCAGTGCAGCCACCGCCGACTCTACATACTTCATTGTTGCCTTTTCGCCATCTTCGGTATTATCATCAATCGCACCGATGTAACGCACTACAAATTTGCCGTCTTTCTTTTCGAGCAGGAACACATGCGGCGTGCGTGTTGCGCCATACTGCTTAGCAATATCCTGTGTGTTGTCATGGATGTAAGCAAAGGGAAACTTCTTTGCAGCAGCACGCTCGACCATTTTTTCATACGAGTCCTCCGGCACTACACCTGCGTCATTCGGATTGATAGCAACAACGGGAAATCCTTGCGACCCGAATTTTTTATGCAGGTCAATGATGCGGTCTTCATAGGCAACGGAATAAGGACAGTGGTTGCATGTGAATATGACAATCGCTCCTTTTACATTACCTAATGATGCAAGCGACACCATTTTGCCATCAGTTGCTTTGAGGTTGAAATCTACGGCGGCATCACCGACTTTTAATCCACCGGCAAATGCAGCAGACATAAGAGAGCAACAAAGAACAAGTGTTGCAAGGATATTTTTCATAGCGTGTTCGATTATGGTTTGTGAACAAGGGCAATTAATGAATCAAGTTCAGGTTTGGTGAGTTGCCCTTCAATAAAGCGACGTGAGCGACGAACCGGATTGATGATGATTGTAGCAGGGATTGCACCGCTCCATGAAGAATCTACTTTATCAATCCACGCCGCTGCATTCGGTTCGTTCATCAGTAGCACCTCCGAGCGCAGTCCGCGCTTTGTGACAAACGGCAGCACTTTCGTTTCGATGTCTTTCTTGAAATCCAAACTGACCAACAGCACTTTCAGGTTTGACGTGTTTGATTCTTGCGTCAATTGCTCGAATACCGGTAGCTCTTCGATACAGGGCTTGCACCACGTTGCCCAAAAATGGACGATGTATGTTGTGTCGTTCGTTGGATGTGCGATTCGTTGTCGGAGTTCGGCAAGCGAGACAACCGGTATATGCACCGTCGGACTACTGAATCCACAGCAGATTAACATTCCTACAAGCAAGAGACGCTTCATCGGGTTACTTCGAGATGCGTTTATAGGATGTTTTCTTTTCGAGTGAGAGTGCGGAGTGGCGTATTTGTCCGGCGAGTCCTTTGTATTCTTTTTCCGATATATTATCAACATCGTAGCCCGGAGTTTGGATTCTTGTTGGCGGATAAATTTCATCAATGCACTTATCAAGTTGCGAGTAGATGGTCTCCCATGCAAACTGCTCATTGACAAGCTGCTGCGCCCGTTCGGCGATAGTATCGCGCATAACATGGTCGGTTAGCAATGCCGCGGCGTGACGTGCAAGTTCATCGGTTGAATTACCGATCATCACTTCGCGTTGATGCCATGCCGGTATTCCATGAATACCCGTAGGCGTGGTGACCACCGCACAGCCGCTCGACATCGCTTCAAGAACTTTATTTTGAATTCCCGATGCGCCGTTGTGCGGATGAATAAACACCGCTGCTTCGCGCAGATATGCACGTACATCTGGAACATTGGCGTGGAGTATGACGCTCTCCGATTGAAGTTTTTTAATCGAGCGCGGCGGGTATCCCCCCACCACATGCAAACGTACATCAGGCACACGCTCACGAATAAGTGGCAGTATTTCGTGAACTATTTTTTGCACCATCATTGTGTTTGCCCACACGTCAAGCTTACCAGCAAACACCAAGTCGCGGCGTATGGAGTTATCCGCGTACTGTGCAAGTGTGTCGAGATCAACACCATTGGTCAGCAGCCGGTACTGAACATTCGGGTTGAGCGTGCGT
>JAEUSO010000280.1:0-2897 GCA_016788605.1 Candidatus Kapaibacterium sp.
TTGTATAACCGTATCCTTCTCGGCAACAATCATTTCCAGGTTCTCAATGTGATGAACTTTTGATGTGAGTTGTTCAATCTGTTGCAAGGATTGTTTATACTGTTTTTGCAACTCAAGCAAGGAGCTGTCACGCTCATGAACCAACTGTTTTGTGGTATTGTATGATTCGGTTGCAAATTCCAATTGCTGTTTCAGATGCGCCAAGTCATTGGTCACGCCCGACATTGATTCGTGTTGCCGCTCAAGTTCGTTGACTTTTTGCTGAAGTGCTGTTATTTGTGCATTGTACTGATTTTCGCGCTCTCGGAATAACTCTTCATATTGCTGCGATGAGAGTGCCTGTTCTAAATCAACAATCGTAGCGGACTGCAACGTGTTTTGTTTTTCAGCGAGGAAGAGTTTCTCTGTCATTTCATTAAGTTGCTCTTCGTATTCCTTTGCGGCATTCGCCTGTCTGTCGGCGTAGTCCTGCAAAGCAACGGAACTGATACGTAACGTTCGCAATTCTTCTGCATCACGCATCAACTGTACTTTTGCAGTTCGCTCTTCACCCAATACCGACTCAAGCGCGCCGATTGCTTGCTGTAGTGTGGCAATGGTTTTCTCCGATTCCGATTGGTCATGGTGGAGTCGTTCAACGTCGGCAAGTAAAGCAATGTTCTTCTCATTCAGTTCATCAATCTTTTTCAGAAGAGACGCATTTTCCTCAGTGGCAAAATTCAGCAACTCCTTATCGTTTGCATTGAGTTCCAACTCGCCGGTAACAGAATTGAGTTTGGTTTGTAGGGTGTGATTCAACGACCGGAGATCATCAAGTTGTTGCAACTCTTTTGCAATCCTGTTTATCTCGTTATCCCTGTCATGGAGATTAGCATTCAGTTCTGCAATTGTCGCATTGGCTTGTGTAAATGCAGATCGCAATTCGTCTGTGTGCGAAGCGTGTTCAGCAAGCGTGGCGTTCTCCTCACGAAGTTGTGAGAACTCGCTTTGAAGCGTAGCAAGGTGTTCGTCAAGCCGGCTGTTCTTTGCTTCCAACTGTTGAACAGTACTGCGTAATTCGGTGATCCCCTCGCCCGCTCTGCGAATTGTTTCCCACAGCAGCCGCGTATGTTGTTGTATTAATTGCGACGGCTCGAATTTCATTGATGAAGTGGTATCCATTACTCTTATGTGTTGTTCCCCAAAATTGCCTACGCCCGTAGGTAGGCATGGTGTTGTTCCGTAAGTGAGTTCAATATAACACGTACGGATTCATCAACTTCTGTATCTGTTAATGTTCTCTCGTTTGATTGATAAAACAATGCAATCGAAACACTCTTTTTGCCTTCTTCAATCGGCTTACCGGAATAGACATCGAACACACGCTCGCCTCTTCGGATTGGCGCGTCGGACTGCCGGATTGTTTTTAGAAGTGCGGCGGTTGTGATGCTTTGATCAACAATCAACGAGATGTCGCGCTGAACCATCGGATACTTTGAAACCGGTATGTATTTGCGCTCTTGATTAACTGCTGTGTTGAAAACATCCAATGAGATCTCGGCAAGCACGACCGGCTTTTCAATATCAAACGATGACGATGCTTCCGATGACAACATGAACAGCGTACCGACGATTGTATCACGGTGGCATATCGCCAATGATTCCGCGCTGTAGTATCGGGAATTTGCCGAACGGTATTCTTCAGGTATCGCTTGCAATGAGTAATCAGCTCCGAGTGATTTCATGATGTGGTCAATAACGCCAATCATATCATAAACATCTGATTGACGCGGTTGCGAATACCACTCTTTTGATTGTGCCTCGCCCGCAATGCAAAGACACAACATTTCTTGCAGATGAATTGCATCACTTTGCAGTAATGTATCGCCACCCGCGTTATATAATCTGAATGTGTTGCCAACTTCAAAGAGTCGGAGCGAAGAAGCACCATTCCTGAAATTATAGCGAGCGGTTGTCAGCATGGATGGCGTAAGCGAATCCCGCATTGCTGACAATTCCTGCCCAAGAGGGTTTGCAATATGAACCGTCATTTCGTCATTCAATGTGCGCTGCGGATCAATCTGATTTTGTGTCAGTATCTCATTAAATCCGGCATATCGCAATATGGATTTTAATCGCATTGATTGTGATTGAACCGCATATTGTATAGGCAACGGTTGCCTATCGAATGGTACACGGGAAAAAGTTTGTACGGGAATTGCATCATAATGAACATTGATTGCAATTTCTTCTATCACGTCGGTTTCGGTGTGAACATCAATTCTGTAGTGTGGAATAGTAAGTGAACATGATTCCTCATCGGTTGTGAGTATGGTGAATGAAAGCCGTCGCATCATATCACGAATACGCTCATTTGATATATCATAGCCCAACAATGCACGCGCACGCTCGAAGCGCAATGTTATGTGCTTCACCGCAGCCGGAACCGGATAGGATTCAGCAATTCCTTGAAGAATCTCACCGCCACAAATTTCCTGAATTAAAGAAGCGGCGCGGTTCACCGCGTATTCAAGAATATCAATATCAGCACCGCGCTCGTATCTGTACGAGGCATCGGAGTTGATGCCAAGTGTGCGTGCGGTTTTGCGGATTGACGACGGGGCAAACATCGCCGATTCTATCAAGACATTCGTCGTGTTCATCGTAATCGCGGAGTTCTCGCCACCCATGACACCTGCAACAGCAAGGTATTTTTTTTCGTCGCAAATCATCAGCATAGAGTCCGTCAGTTCGCGCTCCTTGCCATCCAATGTTGTGAACTTGTCACCGCTCTTCGCAGGTTTGACGATTATTGACCCGCCTGAAATCGTATCGGCATCAAATGCATGGAGCGGGTGCCCGCATTCCATCAATACGTAATTCGTCACATCAACAACAGCATTTCGCGGACGAATACC
>JAEUSO010000280.1:2907-4429 GCA_016788605.1 Candidatus Kapaibacterium sp.
TTGCTTCAACCATTGCGGCGACTCAACGACCTTGACATTCTTCATAGAGCGAGCCATATACCGAGGACATGACGTATCGGGAAGTTGGATGCTAATGTTGTTGGGCGTGGCGGACTCATTCAATGTGACTCCGGGAGTTGTAAGTGGAAGGTCGTAATACACGCTTAATGCACGTGCGATTCCACGATGCGACAGTGCATCCGCCCTGTTCGGTGTGATACTGATTTCATAGATAACATCATTGAGTCCGAGTGCTTCCGCTAATGGCATTCCTATTTGAAAAGAATCATCCAATACCCAAATGCCAGATGATTCATCACCCAGGTTCAATTCTGTTTTACTGCATATCATCCCGTTTGATTCAACACCGCGTAACGTACGAACGCCTATAGTAAAGTCGCCGTTCGGAACTACCGCACCGGGTTTTGCAAACACTATTTTCTGTCCTGTCGCTACATTCGGTGCACCACATACAACTGTGTATTGCCTTTCACCATCCGTTACAACGCATATAGACAACTTATCTGCCTTAGGGTGTTTTTCACATTGCTCAACATATCCAATTACAAAGTGTGAATACGTCGAGGCATAGTCCTTAAATGACTCCACTTCAATTCCCAACATATTCAATGTTTCCGACAGTTCTGCGGGTGCGACCGCGCATTTAATAAACTCACGAAGCCAGTTGTGTGATATCTTCATACAAGAGAATTATACTGAAATAGCTGCTTTTGATGTTTAGGGTGACGAAGATACAGGAAAAATTTGCACACGCAATCCACATCCGCGTATCTTCGCGGCGATTCATAACGCGGGGTAGAGCAATTGGTAGCTCGTCGGGCTCATAACCCGAAGGTTGTAGGTTCAAGTCCTGCCCCCGCTACGACGAAAAAAGGCACATTATTCAATGTGCCTTTTTTGTTTTCAGCAATAATTGTTACTTACCGTGAATTATGTCCGCGAAACATTGTGACGAACGTGCGGAACACAATCCGGATATCTAACCAAATACTGATGTTGTCAATATAGTGAAGGTCGTATTCCAAGCGGACTTTTGTTTCTTCTGTTGAATTGACATGACCTTGGTGGACTTGTTGCCAGCCGGTAACACCCGGACGTATAGCAAGACGTTTATCCCATCCCGGAATCTCTTTGCTAAAAACCACACTTGTGAACTGTGCTTCGGGACGTGGTCCGATTAAACTCATCTCCCCTTTCAACACATTCCAAAGCTGCGGCAACTCATCCAAGCGGTGACGGCGGAGGAATTTCCCAATTCGGGTAATTCGCGGGTCATTATCGTCAGTGAGCTTATTCATCTCTTCCTGTAATTGCTTCATTGTGCGAAATTTGACGATTTTGAAGAGTTCACCGTTCTTTCCGGGACGCAACTGAAGATAAAATATCGGGAATCCGCTGTCAAATGCGACGATGATACCAATGATAAGGGTAATAGGAAGGGTAATTGGTGCAGTAGCAAGGATAAGGAGTACTTCTAACGTTTGTCGTATGAGTAAGTACG
>JAEUSO010000281.1 GCA_016788605.1 Candidatus Kapaibacterium sp.
AAAATTTCATAGATGACATTCCCCTACTATCTACTCAGCAGACAACGTGCCGTTGGTGTAACCACGCGATTGTGCGTAGCCGGCTAATTTGGCTGCAAGAATGTTGCGAGCGCGGTGTAAGCGCGAACGAACAGTACCGATTGGGCAATCAAGGAATTCCGCAATCTCTTCGTATGTGAACTCCTCAATATCACAGAGGAGAATCACTGTGCGAAAATCCTCGGGAAGTGATTCGATTGCCGACATCACTTCGTCGTCGAGCATTGTGGAGAAGAGTTTTTGTTCAAGGTTCGATGTATCCGTGTATTCCGATTTCACCGACTCGTAGAACTCTTCAACTGCATCGTATTCAACTTTATCAGGCTCGCGGTTATCGCGTCTGTACTTGTTGATATACGTATTTTTTAAAATTCTAAACAGCCATGCTTTACAATTAGTTCCTCGCTCGAACTTGTCGAAAAATCTAAATGCTTTCATATAGGTTTCTTGCACCAAATCCTGCCCTTCATCCCTATCGCGGCATAGCCGGACGGCAAAGGTGTACAGCGCATTCATATGGGGCAATGCTTCCTGTTCGAATTCTATGGTTATGGTATCTTTCGTCATTAGGTAATAGCAAGGGATTGGGCTGTGATATCACACACGCTTAACGAAAATACGTCAATACTCGCCCGCCACAATAGTATTTCTTTACCAATTAGTCAAGAATGACAGGAAGGGGTACGTTAATGATTCCACCCTTTGTTATCAAGGTATTTCGTATCGAAATTGCCGTCAATAAAGTCCGGATTATCCATCATCTTTCTGTGAAATGGGATTGTTGTATGGATTCCTTCAATAACGATTTCATCAAGTGCCCTCCGCATCTTTGCAATTGCTCCGTTGCGGGTTGTGTCGAACGTTATGAGTTTTGCTATCATTGAATCATAGTACGGGGGTATCGTATATCCTTGATACACGTGAGAATCAATGCGTACTCCGTTACCACCCGGAAAATGTAACGAGCTTATCATACCCGGCGACGGACGCCATTCGTGGTACGGGTCTTCCGCATTAATGCGGCATTCGATAGAGTGGAACTTTGGCGATTCTTGGCTGATACTAAGTTTCTCGCCAGCGGCAACCCGAATCTGCTCTTTGATTAAATCTACATTGAGCGATTGCTCAGTCACGGGATGTTCTACCTGAATGCGGGTGTTCATTTCCATGAAGTAGAAGTTGCGGTTCTTGTCCACAAGGAACTCGATTGTACCTGCGCCAACATAGTTCACCGCTTTTGCTCCTTGAACCGATGCCGCACCCATTTTCTGACGAAGTTCTTCCGTCATAATCGGTGAGGGCGCTTCTTCGATAAGTTTTTGGTGGCGGCGTTGAATGGAGCATTCACGCTCGTTGAGGTGAATAACATTTCCGAAACTGTCGCCAAATACTTGAATCTCAATGTGGCGCGGCTCTTCTACAAACTTCTCAATATAGACATCGCCGTTACCGAATGCTGATTCAGCTTCATTACGTGCAGCATTAAACGCACGCTCTAATTCTGCCTCTTCTTGTACATATCTCATCCCTTTGCCACCGCCGCCTGCCACTGCTTTCAGCATCACTGGATAACCGACTTCCTCTGCTACGCGTTTTGCTTCGTCGTATATCGAAATGATTCCGTCGCTGCCCGGCACCACAGGAACGCCCGCAGCTCGCATGGTTTCTTTTGCAATGGACTTGTTGCCCATCTTAATGATTTGTTCGGGCGTGGGTCCGATAAATGTGATACCACTGTCGGCACATATCTCTGCGAATGTGTCATTCTCTGCTAAGAATCCGTATCCCGGATGGATAGCATCAGAATTCGTCACTTGCGCTGCAGCTATGATATGCGGGATTTTCAGATAGCTCATTCTCCCCTGCGGAGGACCAATACAAACTGCTTCATCAGCAAACCGGACATGAAGCGAGGATTTATCTGCCTCAGAGTAGACAGCAACTGTCTTTATACCAAGTTCTTTGCAAGCACGGATAATCCGCAGTGCAATTTCACCGCGATTGGCAATGAGAATTTTTTTCATTCAGGAACTACGAAAACTGTACGATGTGTGGTTATGATGACGCGGGTAATAATACAAGTATTTATGCAGGGTCAATCTCGAAGAGTACTTGATTGTACTCGACAGGATTAGCATTCTCAACGTTGATTTTAACAACCGTTCCGCTCATATCACTTTCGATTTCATTCATGAGCTTCATTGCCTCTACGATACAAAGTGTCTGTCCGGCACTAACGCGATCGCCGACTTTAACAAAGGCATCGGCATCCGGAGAAGGAGCGCGATAGAATGTACCGACGATTGGAGAGAGCACCTTATGTGTTTTTTTGCCGCTGTCTGCTGCTACAGCTGAAGCTGGAGTTTCAGAAATAGGGGCGGCTGCAGGTGCTGCCGGAGCAGGTATTGCAACCGGTGATGCGTAATGCATTGTAGGCACCGGATTATATGCCACACCGCTGTGTTGATTGCGTGCAAGTTTAAGTTGTACGCCTTCTTCTTCAATTTCGAGTTCCGTCAATGTGGATTCATCAAAAATTTTCAGAAGACGCTTGAGGTAATTAAGATCCATAGTATCCCCGCGATTATGTGTCAGAATTATTACACACACAAAATACAGCCATAGCACCTTTCGGCAAACTCATTTTTTCATTTGCTTTGAAGACAAGGGTACTGTGTGTTGTTATGATTAGATTGAATTATTCCTTAACGCGCTCAACATACGCTCCGGTGCGCGTATCAATCTTCAGCAGCTCGCCTTCGTTCACAAATGTGGGAACATTAATTTCAGCACCTGTCTCGATTGTCGCGGGTTTCAATACGTTGTTCGCACTATCACCTTTGAATCCGGGTTCGGTGTAGGTAACACGGAGTTGTACATGGGCAGGAAGCTCAACGGAAAGCGGTGTGGATTCTTCAAAGGAAATCTGAACTTCCTGACTTTCCTTCATAAATTTTGCACCGTCGCCAACGATTTTCGCATCAATAGTTATTTGCTCGTATGTTTCGTTTTCCATGAACACATAGAACTCACCGTCGCGGTATAGATATTGAAACGGACGCTGCTCAACACGGACAATATCAATGCTTTCACCGGAACGGAAGCGGTTTTCGAGAAGTTTGCCGGAACGCACAACGCGCATCTTCACTTGATAAAAAGCACGGAGGTTACCGGGAGTGCGGTGCTCCGACTCCAAAACTTGGCAAAGTTCGTTATTGAATTTGATAAAAATGCCTGAGCGTAAATCTGCTGTAGTTGGCATGATGGTTCGATGAATAGTAATGAAACAAGCTGCTGCTAAAACAACAAACGGCTCATGGATGAAGAGCCGTTGGTGTTGTTACGAGTGAGGTTCCGAGCGGATTCGAACCGCTGTAAAAGGTTTTGCAGACCTCTGCATAGCCACTTTGCTACGGAACCATTGAATGCAAGCACACGGTGTGATGTTCCCTGTCTTGCGGGGCGCAAAAATAGGTCGTCTGTCCTAACTGTACAATATCAGCGAGAAGTTTTCTGGAACAGAGACCTATCCATATACCTCACGCAACATTCTGTATGTACCGCAATATGCTTCGACGGTTTGCTCAATTGGTTTTGCATAGCCACCGCCGAGTGCAAGCGAAAGCGGTATTCCACGCAGCCAGCATTCTGTCATCACAATTTCATCTCGTCGCTCCAAACCATTGTGTGTCATAGCCAAACGACCCAAAGCATCTTCTTTCAAAGCATCCACTCCTGTCTGGTATAAAACAATATCCGGCTTGAAATCAAAGACCATCGGCAGAAAGTATTGTAAAGCAAAAAGGTAATCATCATCATTAGTATTATCCGGTAAATCCACATCTATTGTCGAGGGAATTTTCCGAAACGGATAGTTCTTTGCACCGTGCAACGAAAGGATGAAGACATTCGGGTTGCCGCCCAATATCTCGGAATTGCCATTGCCTTGATGAACATCTAAATCAATAATTGCAACCCTCTTCACCCACCCGTGTCCGAGAAAAAGATTGGCGACAACAGCTAGATCATTAAACACACAATACCCTTCCCCGCCGTTTCTCATTGCATGGTGAGTACCGCCCGATAAATTACCTGATATTCCATTGTGCAATGCTTCTACAGCCGCACAAATTGCCCCACCAACACTTGCATACGAACGTTTCACCAATGCCTCGCTCCACGGAAAACCGATACGGCGCATTATCATTCTATCCACTGTTCCATCGGTGAATGAGTCCACGTAATCTTCCGAATGTGCAAGCAATAGTTCCTCGCGTGTGGCAAGCTTCGGCTCGAAAAGTTCGGATGGTGAAAGAAGCGCCTTGCGTAATAATGCGGCTCGAAGCATCGAGTACTTTTCCATCGGGAATCTATGCCCTTCGGG
>JAEUSO010000282.1:0-248 GCA_016788605.1 Candidatus Kapaibacterium sp.
GACCATATTCACAAGCATGGCGACGGGGTGAAAGTGATAGCATTATGGGTTGATGACGCGGCTGATGCGTTTGAACAAACAGTAAGGCGCGGTGCAACCCCATATCAAAAACCTAATGAGGAGTTTGATGAGTATGGTCGGGTAGTATCGGCGGGAATACATACATACGGCGACACTGTTCACATGTTTATTGAGAGAAACAACTATAAAGGTGTTTTCCTGCCGGGATATGTTGAGTGGAAGAGTGA
>JAEUSO010000282.1:258-4399 GCA_016788605.1 Candidatus Kapaibacterium sp.
TCGAAAGGGTTCAGATATATTGACCATATGGTTGGTAACGTCGAGTTAGGCAAAATGAATGAGTGGGCGGAATTCTATACAAACGTCATGGGCTTTGCAAATATCGTCACGTTTGATGATAAGGATATTTCCACTGAGTATAGTGCTCTGATGAGTAAAGTGATGAGTAATGGTAACGGTCGTATCAAATTTCCTATCAATGAACCTGCCGATGGAAAAAAGAAATCTCAAATTGAAGAATATCTTGATTTTTATGGCGGACCCGGATGTCAGCATATTGCCATTGCTACAAATAATATTATCGAAAGTGTAACAGCGATGCGTGCATCCGGCGTAGAGTTCCTTTATGTTCCCGGAACATACTATGATAATGTCGAAGACCGGGTCGGTATTATCGAAGAAGATTTGCAACAATTGAAGGAGTTGGGAATAATGGTGGACCGCGACGATGAGGGCTACCTGTTGCAGATTTTTACAAAACCTGTGGAAGACAGACCGACGCTCTTCTTCGAGATTATTCAGCGTAAAGGCGCGTGGAGTTTTGGCAAGGGCAACTTCCAAGCATTGTTCGAGTCAATCGAGGCGGAGCAGGCGCGTCGCGGCACTCTGTAGTTCTTCTCAAGTGAATATTTTATGCCCCTCGTTCAGCAGTTGTTTCGAGGGGCTTTTTCTTCCATTAGCACTGTTATACATAATCATCATACTTTGATTTGACTGAGAGGGAAGCGGTTTGTATTTTTCATACATCACTCACATAACAAATAGGGGACACTATGACACTGCACCGTGTATTTGCAATATGCATTTTCTTCACCATACAGGTACTACCGATGTTCGGTCAGAAGTACAAGGATATGATGAATGATCCGAACATAAATTTTAATGAAGTAGTACGCGAAGCTGAGGCATATTTCGGTACGAATGACAAGGGAAAGGGCAGTGGATATAAGCCATATCTTCGCTGGCGGTATAATAACGAGAGCAAGTACTATCCAACCGGAGAACGTAATCTTGTTCCTATGACGTTTTCGGAAGACAGTTGGGCTGCGTTTATGCAATCCGATGCAGTTGTCAAACAATCAAATACCCTACAAGCATTTCCAAACGGGTGGGTAGAACTCGGACCCCGGTATGTGAACCGCATCACAACACACTATGCGCCCGGATTAGGACGTATCGAGAATTTTTTCGTGAGCAAGCGCGATACGAACCGTATTTATCTTGGTTCACGCAGCGGCGGCTTTTGGCGCACAAGTGATGGCGGGAAAACATGGCAGAATACCACAGATAAACTTCCTGCAAGTGGTGTTAATGCTATCGCTGTCTCGCCGACAAATGATAATAATGTTGTTATCAATGTTCAGAATGGATATAATGGTACAACACTTGGATTATATCGTTCATCTGACGGCGGTCTGACATGGAGAGCAACTGCCTTTGTGCCGTCGGTTCTTGGAAAGGGCGGACTTGGTTCAAACTTTGGCATCAATCAAATAGCATTCAGTCCGCACAATGACAACCTCATCCTCATCTCTGCTGCCGACGGACTCTACCGCTCGGATGATAATCTCCAAACATGGCAGAAGATTACCGACGGCTCTATTTCTGAGATTGAATTTCACCCGACCAATCCGAACATTATCTATATCTATGACTATTATTACTGGGGGACAAATAAGAACGTGATTCTTCGCTCCGTTGATGCCGGGCGGACATTCACAACATCCACCACACTTGTTGGTAATAATGACAACACAGGTGTACGTCTTGCTGTAAGTGCCAACTGCCCGAACTGTGTCTATTTCGCTTCGGTGAACGGTGTGTGGCGATCGAGTGACAATGGTGCAAACTTTACGTTTATTGCCAAACCACCGAAGGCGGTTGACGGATTTGCAGTCAATGATAAAAACGAACGGAACATGGTGACGGGTGCTGTGGACACTTGGGTCAGCACAGATGGAGGAGCGAACTTCACACAAAGGACGTGGTGGAGTTTGGGCAGTACACCGTTCAATGGACCAAGCTATGTTCACGCCGATATACGTGATGCACAATGTGTGAACGGTGTCTTCTATGTTGCAACAGACGGCTATTTGGCAAGAAGCCGTGATAACGGAATCACATGGGAACGTATCAGTGAGGGAACGGGCATCCGCGAGAATTACAGCTTGTGTGTATCGCAATCGAATACGTATAGAAATTATCTTGGCTCGCAGGACAACGGACAGAGTTTGATGACGGAAAACGGTTGGCTTGAAATCATGGGTGCGGATGGAATGGAGGGTGTCATACACACACTCAATGATGATTGGATTATGGGCAGTTGGCAGTTCGGCGGTCGGTTGCGCTATAAGGACGGCGGGCTTAGTTCACAGCAAGTGACACCTCCCGGTCAGAAAAACGGCGGGTGGATAGCACCGTTCTTCAGCGACCCGAATAATCCGATGCGTGTGTGGTCAGTTTCCGACAGTGTGTATCGCTCGGATGATTTTGGCTCAACATGGACAAACATCGGCACAACAACAATCGGTACTGCATCGGAAGCGGCTGTTGCAGAAAATAATTCAGACATCATCTATCTTTCAGCCGGTAGTGCGTTAGTCAAATCAACAAACGGAGGTCGGAGTTTTGTTCGTGTAAATGGGCTGCCAAATTTTGGTATTACTGACATTGCAATCAGTCCAAGAAATGATAATGTTGTTGTTGTTACATACAATCGTTATCAGCGAGATACATCAAAGGTGTTTATCACTATGAATGGCGGTTCAACATGGACAAACATCAGTGCCAACTTACGTGATCTGCCTGTTACTGCTGTTGTCATTGACCACACGCCGGAAAGCAATATCTATCTTGGGACGGAGCATGGTGTTGTGTACAAAAAACTGACAGATACGGATTGGAAAGTGTATAATCCGAACTTGCCTAATGTATCGGTGCAGGATATTAAAGTTCACTATGGCACGAACACATTGCGAATCGGCTCGTGGGGTAGGGGACTGTGGGAGTATGCGCTGATAGGTCGAAACAGTTATCCTGAAATACGTCGCGTGAGAATAATCAACCAACCGACGGACAACTCGCCAAAACTCTCTCAAGCGCAGTTTGTCACGGCTCATGTTGTCTATGGCAAACAACTTACAAAAGTTGCTGTGCAATGGTCGAAAGACCAACCGCAATTTTCAAATGAGATTGCAATGCAAAAAGTCAATGACACCACATACAAAAGTATATCGCCACTACCACAATTTCCAGTGGGAACAAAGATGTACTTCCGGGTTATAGCTAACGGTACGGGTAATGAGAATTCAGAGACATATAAGTTCATGTACACAGTACAGCCGTTCAAGTATTGCGATGCCATAGGTGCAGATAATACAACCGCTGATTATATCACACGGGTTGCGCTTGCCGGCTCTGAATACACATCGCAAAAAGAAAAGTATGGCGATTTCACTGATAAATATTTCACGCTCTTTACCGACTCGACATATACGCTTACCGTAGGAATGAATTTCCATTGGGAACAAGACACAACCGCAGCATGGATTGACTATAACCATGATGCTGAGTTTGATGAGACGGAAAAAATCACAATGGGCGAATTGAATGCACAGCATGTTGCGACAGGCACATTCCGCGTTCCTGCCGATGTGGCAAATGACACAACAAGAATACGGGTACGCAGTCAGTATTGGAACGAATCTCCCAATCCTTGTGGTAGCAGAACCGGTGAAGTGGAGGACTATACGGTTGTGTTTCGCCGCGCACCTAAAGTGGCATTTACTACAAGTATGAATCAATTATGTTCGCCGCAAGATGTTACATTCTCGTATTCCGGCGATGCAGTGGACTCAGTTCAATGGGAGTTGCGACAAGGAACGCTGCTTCAAGCATCCGGTCGCGGATTGCAATGGACTCGACGTTTTAATATAACTGGAACGTATGACGTGACGGTGAGAGGGTTCAAGGACGGCGTTCCTTATACTTCTTTGGCGAAAAATATAGTCACGCTGAACATTATTGACACTACGGTCAAACAGCAATTCACACAACTCACAAGTAATGAACCTGATGCTCAATATCAATGGCTTGATTGCACTGCATCACTTCGTCCTGTACCGGGTGCTACACTTCAATC
>JAEUSO010000283.1 GCA_016788605.1 Candidatus Kapaibacterium sp.
TTGGCATCGCATAACGGGGCGAGTGTTCCTCCGCCGCATCCGAGCAACCCGATAACACGAATCCCCTTCCGTTTTGCCTCGCTCACAGCATGGATGATATTCTTCGAAGTGCCGCTTGTTGTAATTGCAATCAATACATCAGTTGGCAGAGCGTATGCCTCCACCAACCGTGCATACGTTTCCTCGAATCCGTAATCATTACCTCCGGCAGACATCATAGAGGGATCAACGCTTAAGGCAATCGCCGGTAATGCACGGCGTTCAACCGAGCCGCGAAACCGGACAACCAATTCCGCAGCGATATGTTGTGCGTCCGCCGCAGAGCCGCCGTTCCCCGCAAGGAGTAGTTTGCCACTTCGGCGATATGCGTCAATAATCATATCGGCACATGCCTGAATATCCGCACTGCATTCGTCAAGCAAACGGCGTTTAGTTTCTATTGATTCGGTGATTGATTCGTGTATGATGTTCATAAGTGCACTGTCGAAAATTGTGATGCAATATAGCTGAGAGCGGCGAGAGCGGCTGTTTCGGCACGAAGACGGCTGGCACCTAACCTCCATTCGGAAATATGGTGAACGGATTGGATTTTTTGCATCTCTGTTTCATCGAATCCGCCTTCGGGTCCGATAAAAACAACTGTGTTTTTAGGAAGAAGCGCAGGCGATGCACCATGATCGGAAGCAAGAATACATTGCATATTATTTTTTACACTTTGTTCAAGCAACTCATCTAATTTCACCCCTGTTCGGATTGCAGGAAGTATAGCCCGCTTACATTGCTTCATGGCGGCAATGCTTTTAGCGAGCAGACGCGACTCTTTCAGAATGGTTTGCGATGAATACCGTGTTGCCAAAAATGAAATGTTTGATACACCGAGTTCAACCGCTTTTTCAATCAGCCATTCCATTCTCTCCTTGTCGTCGAGTGTGCCAATGGCACAATGAACGGAATATGGTAACTCATTATGATTCGGATGCAGTGCTGTAATCTCAAGCATGTATGACTGCAACGACGACGATTGGACAACAGCAGTTGCACAAAGTCCCGTCCCATTACTGAGAATAACGCTGTTCCCTATTCGCAGCCGTAATGCCCGAGCATGACGGAACTCATCACCTTCTACCGTCCATTGAGTTGTCGTGTTACTCAATTTTTCGGCGTACAAACATTCCATTTTTTGTTAGTCCGGTATTTTTAATCGAAACAAAGCTATGGAAACTCAAAAAACTATTTTAGTTTCGTAGAAAATTTTCGATAACGGTTAGCGTCCTATCTAACACTATTTTGCGACGTTACAACACAAGGAAATACCGTACTTATACCAACGAATGACCACTCTGCCCGACATAGAACCACATACACGCGACAGGATACTCGCCACCGCCGAGCAACACTTCACAACAGAATTGTATTCCACTGTCTCGACCGATGCACTTGCACAAGAACTTGGTATCAGTAAAAAAACACTCTACAAACATTTCCGCAGCAAGGAAGAAATCCTCCGCGAGGTACTTCAGCGAATTAGTGAACGGATTTCCAATGCGTTACAATCAATCTTTTGCGACGAGGGTTGTCCGTTCATCCAAAAAGTGAGCAGCTACCTGAACTACATGACCGAAGTGCACAGAAATATGACTCCGCGCTCCATCTTGCTTGATGTACAGAAAAATGCGCCCCACGCTTGGAGCGTCCTTGCCGAGCATAACATGATGCGGATGAAGGAAATCGAAGAGTTTCTGATGCTCGGAATCAATGAAGGAAAAATCCACGCATCAATCCAGCTTGATATCGTCACGCTGATTTACATGCGAACCATCATGCACATCATGGATGCACGCAGTTTGAACCAGACAAGTATTCCGACAAGCGAGCAGTACAGCATCTTTACCGAGTTGTTTTATTCGGGAATACTCAGCGATAAAGCACGAGCAGTGCAAGTATCGGAATTGGCTAAATTAGAAATGCGGAAACAGATGCTTCTGCGACAACAATCCGCAGCAACCGCTCCCGCCGATGACGACTCCCGCAACCGTTTAAGAATCATCCATACAAGTATGGGACTCTTCTTTCAGTTCGGATTCAGCCGCGTTTCGATGGATGAAATCGCACAGAACCTCGGCATGAGCAAAAAGACACTCTACAAACACTACGAAAGTAAATCCGATATTTTGCGCGGTGTTTTCGAGCATATCTCCAACCACGCCCGCCAAGCGCAGGGCGTTATGGATTACAGCAATGTGGAATCGTTTGTCATCAGCATTAACGGATTCTTTTCGTACATGTCCACTATACTTAGCAGTATGAGTCAGCAGTTTGCCTGCGACTTAATGAAGTCGGAGCCGGAGATATGGAATACCATGAATGAATGGCGCAACCAAGAGATTGATGCGATGTTCACGGAACTGATGCAGCGGGGTGCAGCAATTGGCGCAGTGCGGAACGACATTCCCCCGAACTCGTTGGCACAGGTGTATCGTGTGGTCATTGACAGCGTTATGAACCCGACGACTATATCGGGCAACCCGCACCATATCTCGGAAATCTACCTCAACATTGCAAGCACGATGTTCTATGGAATTCTCAGCGCGGAAGGACGCTCGGAGTTTAATGCGCTCCGTGCTGGCGTATATGAAATGGGAACATAGTGATGCGCGTTGATTTACTAAGCGCAGTGCCGCAGCAATTTGAGTCCGTTATCTCAACCAGCATCATTCAGCGGGCGCGAACAAAAGGTATCATCGAGATTGTTGTTCACAATTTGCATGATTACGCAACCGACCGGTTCAAGCATATTGACGATGCCCCGTATGGCGGCGGTGCGGGAATGGTGTTGCAATGCGAGCCGCTCTTTGCCTGTATCGAAGGATTGATGGATCAACGCACATACGATGAGATTATCTACCTTGCACCCGACGGCGTTCCCTTCCAGCAATCCCACGCCAACGAACTCTCGCTCAAAACCAATATCATGCTGCTTGCCGGACATTACAAGGGTATTGACCAGCGCGTCCGCGATACGCTTATCACACGTGAAATTTCCATCGGTGATTACGTTCTTAGCGGTGGAGAATTGCCCGCACTTGTTGTCCTTGATGCTCTTGTCCGATTGCTCCCCGGTGCAATCAGCGATGCAGAAAGCGCACTCGATGATTCCTTTATGGACGGTTTGCTCAGCGCACCGCAATACACACGCCCGGCTGTGTTCCGCGATATGCCCGTACCTGATGTCTTGCTGAGCGGCAACCACGCCAAAGTGCGCGAATGGCGGTTAGACCAAGCATTGCGAAAAACGCAGGAACGCCGACCCGACCTCTTACCGTAACATTGCAACACCATGTCACAACCAACAGCCGTACTCTTGCTCTCGGGCGGCATGGACTCTACGGTCTGTGCTGCAATTCTTAATACCGAGGGCTATTCCATCGCCGCTCTGCACGTGAACTACGGTCAGCGCACACAAGACCGCGAACTCCGCGCCTATCATGATATATGCGACTATTATGCAATAACGCGCCGGCTTGTGGTGGACATCTCACACCTTGCGGCAATAGGTGGAAGCAGTTTAACCGATGCAAGCATCAACGTCAGCCCCGCCGACATGGAAGCCACAGAGGTACCGTCATCGTATGTACCTTTCCGTAATGCGAATATCCTTGCTATTGCAACGAGTTGGGCGGAAGTACTTGGAGCTTCAACACTCTGCATCGGTGCAGTCGAAGAGGACTCAAGCGGTTATCCTGACTGTCGGCGTTCGTTCTTCGATGCCTTCGAGCATGTGATAGAGCAAGGAACAAAACCCGGTACGGCAATCCGCATTCTTACGCCGGTGATTGCACTCAGTAAAGCGGATATTGTCCGCAAGGGAATAGAACTCAACGCACCGCTGCATCTATCGTGGAGTTGTTATCAATCAGGCGAAGAAGCATGTGGCGAATGTGACTCCTGCGCCCTGCGACTCCGCGGCTTCCGCCGTGCCAATGCCGCCGACCCGCTTCCCTACCGCACAAGACCGGAGTGGTAACCAGTTGTACGTAATGACTACAGATCAAGTACAGAGCAAGTATCCCACCACTTCAAGAAAAAGCGAAGAAACATTCCAAACGGAATCAGTTCATCATCGTCTGGTAGAAGTGTATCCGGTAGTTTATACAATCGCTCTGCATTACAAATGCGAATTACTTCTGCCGAATCGGTAATATTCAGAGCCATATCAAAGAGAATATCCGTGAACGCATAAACACGTTTCTGATGTTCCGCCGAAACATACTCGTGGATGTAACGCCTGAAGGTCTCCATCTCTTGAATACACGCGTCATGGATTGCAACGAGTTTCTTGCCGGACAGTCCATTATGGACAACATCTTCCCGCAATTCAAGTACCCTCATAATTG
>JAEUSO010000284.1 GCA_016788605.1 Candidatus Kapaibacterium sp.
CTAATTTTCCAACATCAGGGTCGGGATATTCAAGAACCCGTGCGGGATTGGACGACGGATTTGTGACCATCTTCAACAACGCGGCAACTGCACTCGTCGCATCAACATATATCGGCAGCATTGAGGGTGATTATTTGTATGGTATTGCGGTGAATTCAACCGGAGTGGCGGTCACTGGTTCTACGTTTAGTAATGCGTACCCGGTTACGTCGGGTGTTTTGAAGACATCCATTCCGCGTCCCGCGATTACAGCTGTAGTCAGCATCTTCAACACGTCGCTTCAAACACTTACCGCCTCCACCTATCTCGGAAATACATCTATGGGGCGAGGCATTACATTTGATGCGGCTGGTAATGTATGTGTGGTCGGTCGGGCACTCGACGACTCGTTTCCCGTTACGGCAAATGCAATGCGCTCCACACTTGCATTCAGTTCATCCGACGGATATGCCGCCAAGATTAACTCATCGCTCACAGCATTGATTTACAGTACGTTTATCGGCGGGTACGGTGGTGATGAAGCGACAGGTGTTGCAGTAGATGCAGCAGGTGCGATGTACGTCTGCGGTAACACAATGTCACCCGATTTATTTGTCACAGTCGGCGCATACGACCGGACATACAACAGTCAGCGCAACACCGGACTTTTCGACAACGACCCGACGCTTGTCTATAACGACGGCTTCGTCATCAAGTTCAACGGCTCGACCTTTGCGCCTGTTTATTCCACTTACATCGGTGGGAAGGCAAGCGACTTTTTCCGCAAAATACGTGTTGACCCGTCGGGCAATGCCATCCTATCCGGCGAAACATACTCTACCAATTTTCCGACGACAGCATGCTCGATGGATTCATCGCTGGGCGGACCGAACGACGGAGTGCTCGTTATTCTGAACTCTATCGGAACAGCATTGATTTATTCAACGTTCTTAGGCGGCGGCAGCCGCGACTTTGCTCATTCATGCTGGCGCGATGCTGCATCGGGACACATCTTTGTGTGTGGCGAATCGGATGCCGGTTTCTTTCCGATGTTTGCTCCATCGTACCAGCCCCGGCGGCGATTATCCGATGCGTTTCTTACACGCATTGACCCCACACCATACTTTAATGTGTATGCAGGCGATGACGTGATATATTCATGTGGCGGAGTAGCGCGGCTAGTGTATTTCGAGGCGCAGGCGCGATGCGGAACGCCACCCTACACGTATTCATGGACACCATCGCGCGGGCTGAGTGACACAACCATCATCAATCCTATATTGGTGACTGATTCAAGCCAGGTGGAATACGAAATCACCGTAACCGATGCGACGGGAAAAGTGGCGAAGAATACCATTTCCGTCATCCCGTGGATACTACGGAAAGTCCCCGCAAAAGACACGGTGATTTGCTGGGGGCGGAGTGCGCGGCTTGCAACAAAAGTGTTTGGCGGCTTAGGTCCGAAATCATATTCATGGTTTCCGACCGACGGGCTTGACAGCGCGAATGTCCTCAATCCTCTGGCAAATCCGGGAAGGACTACTGACTACATTCTGATTGTGAGTGATACAACCGGATGTCAAATATCTGATACGATTCGTGTCAATATCTCGAATGGTCGCATTGTGAGCACACGCGATACAACGCTCTGTGGCGGCAACAAGCAAGTAAAACTCTCGCCGACGTACGCGGGCGCAATACCGCCGTTGCGTTACCAGTGGTTCAATCAAGCCGGTAACCTTATCTCAAGCATACCTGCACCGACATTTACAATTGATTCTTCGCAAACAATCCAAGTACTCATCCGCGACTCGCTGAATTGCCTCAGCCGCGATTCTTTTCGCATAACGTACAGTTCACCGATTACGCAAACCATCACCGGCGATACGCTTGTTTGCAAGGGCAGCGAAATCAAGCTGCGGTTGAAAGCGACCGGAGGAATAGCACCATACCGTATCAGATGGAATGCAACCGACACAACGCTCTCACTTTTCGGAACGGACTCCACGCTCACGACCGTTGTACAAAAGAACACCACGTTCAGCGCAATACTGACAGACAGTGCGGGTTGTTTGAATACCAAAACATTCCTTGTGCGTGTGGACTCGGCGGCGAATCCGAAAATCAGTACGGCATCTAAAAAGTTTGTGTTCTGTCAGGGATCGTCGTTAGAGCTGGACGCAGGACAATACCGAAACACAACCTATAAATGGTCGACTGGCGAAACAACACAGAAAATCAAAGTGACCGCCGAAGGGTGGTACGGTGTACAACTACGGAGTCCGTTGGGATGTATCGGTATTGATTCCGTGTTTGTTGCCATGCAGCCCTTGCCCAAACCGGTCGTCTCCGCTGTTCCTGATACCGTTATATGCGACGGCTCTTCGGCTATATTGACAGTCGGTGGTGTATGGAAAACATACCGTTGGTCTGACGGAACGCCTACAGCCGAAAACACGGTGTATCAAGCGGGAACATACTTTGTCACTGTCACTGATAGTGTTGGTTGCACGGGTGTTTCGCAACCGGTCCGTATTAGTAAGAAAACACTGAGTGCAGAAGTGAAGGGACCGACATCTGTGTGTGCAGGCGTAACTGTGAACTACACCGTTGAAGTTCAAGGAGGCGCTACGTCATTTACGTGGGTATTGACAGGTGGCGGCGGTGGATTAATTAGTGCGGGTCAGGGCACGAATGGAATAACTGCACGTTGGACTGCATCGGGAGTTGATACTGTTTCAATCGTTGTTATTGACCCAATCACACAATGCACGACCGTAGCCCGCCTCGAAGTCCGCATCGGCACAACAATCAAACCTGACATCAGTTCGGTCGGCAAGCCCGTTATCTGCGGTACGGGAAGCAGCGTGGTATTGCAAGCCGCAGCAGGGTATGATTCCTATCAATGGAGCACAGGCGAGACAACACAACGAATCACCGTTACAACACCGGGTTCGTATTCAGTGCGTGTGCAATCGGGCGGATGTTCAGGTGGCAGCGATACACTCGTCGTAAAAACCGCACCGCCAATAAGCGTAGCAGTAACAGGTGATTCGGTAATCTGCCCATTTACAACAGCGCAGCTTCGTGCCACCGGGGGCTTTGCGAATTACCAATGGACGGACGGCACAATGTCGCCCGACATTATCGTTCGTGATAGCGGTGCATATACAGTAACAGTGACCGACACAGCGGGCTGCACTGCTCAGGCAACATTCCGGGTTCGCTTTCACCGATTTGGATTGAGAGCATCTGCGCTTGTTCCTCTTCCGCCAGTCAAAGTAAATCAGCAGCAGCAATTCACAGTGGTGCTTACCAACACATCGCCCGAAGAAGCGACGCACAATGTTGCCGAATTGAAACTCGGCACGGCATTCAGTATTGTCTCTGTTGTTCCGCCAATCGGCTCACCGGTTGCCGGCAATGGTCGCATTACTATTACGGTGAATTTCGCTCCGCGTGACAGCATAGTTTTTACCGATACTGTACTTGTTGTGCTTAACAAACCATGCAGCGACACAGTGCGAGTTGTGGTGCAGGGAAGCGGCGCGGGTAATACAACAAACATTCGCAGTACGGTTGCCATGACAACAGAGAGTGCTAACGTCGGCGATTCCGTTTCTATGCCAGTTATCATCAGTGTCACCCCGAAACAGTCGCTTCAATCCGCATCGGTCGCTGTTCGTATAACAATGGATACCGCGCTGTTCCTGCCAATCTCGGTAACGCGCGGAACAATCATCAAGAACAGTATTGAAAACGGCGAACGTGTATTAGTGAATGAGTTGCGGAACACACCGTTCGACTCAAGCTCGGTATTCAGTTTTACTCTGCGTGGTCAGGCATTGACCGATTTCAACCGCCGTCCTGTGATGAAGCCGTCGCTGCAATGGTTGGATTCACTTAACATTCCGGTAACGTCCGTGAACGGGGAATTGATTGTGAAAGGTTGCGGTAGTAAAAATTTTGCCATTACCCTTAGCCGGCTTGCACAAATGATGGTGATGCCCAATCCGTCGGATAATGATGTGAACGTTACAGTTGTTACAGGCGAGGAAGGTCTGCATACAGTTCAGTTGTATTCTGCTACGGGGACGGAAGTGGCTCGCAAACAATTCAGTATCGAAAGCACACCGGGCGGCTATGAATACGCACTACGTTTTACCGACATCCCCAGCGGTATGTACACAGTTATTCTGCGTACAGCATTAAGCGTCCAGACCGCCAATGTACTTGTTATCAAATAATTGCCGGAGTACAAGAAGACTATCAAAAGCTATCACACCAATATCGAAGTGCTCAATTGCATGGCGCCCATGCTCAAGGAAAGGAATCTGTATGAGGAAGCCGAGCTTGAGCATTTAATTGTTACGGGT
>JAEUSO010000285.1 GCA_016788605.1 Candidatus Kapaibacterium sp.
GGAGTTTAACGGTATAGCCGAGATGGATATTACCGCCCGTTTGAGTTCAGATTCCATTCCGGCTGGCGGACTTGAAATCAACCAGACTTCCTATGATGCGACAAATATGGTTCAGATAGTTGACTACATTAGAATTAAGGGTGTTCAGAATGCTATTGCATCAAGTAATAGATTTGATGCTGTTGATACATTAGCACAACAAGTTAATGTGAGAGTGCATGGATTCACACATCCCGATATACTTACACTTGATTCTATGTCACGAACTGCATCCCGTTCAATCGGGAAGCGCGGCTACACAGTACGTTGCGGTGCGAGTTCATCCTCTATGATTTGGAATACAATCACAATCGGTGACTCGATTGTTTTTGCATCAGATACGATAGGCGTAACAGTTGTCATCATATCACCCAACGGATCTATAACGACACTTTCGCAACGTGATGTATCTGATAACCTTATCAATACTATTCGTACTTCAGTTGATGGCAGTTTGATTGTCTTGAGTTCGAACTCTGCAAATGATATTGGTACAAATCTAAAAGCATTGCTCATCTCGTCTGGATTGACTGTGATAGGAAATGTACTGCCGGGGCATTGTTATGCCGCTGCATATATCAAGGGTACGTCAAGAATTTTCGAATCAACCTCGCCTACGGTTGCATCTTTATCTGAGTTTATTGAATCAGAGAATGCTAACAGCTATCAAGCGCTAATACCATTGTCGCAAGGTGCCGTACACCCTGTTATTGGCGCAGGCACAGGTATTGAACAAGCACAAGTCAGACCTGTTAATACCGTTGATTTACGATCACCAGATCTCTATGCAAAGAATATCATTATTACTCATAAATCGTTCGCTTCACAAGCACAACGTCTTGCCGACTTTCATACCAGCAAAGGAGACACATCAATCGTTGTAGATGTTGATGACATCTACATTCAATTTGGATCATACCAAAAAACTCCACATGCCATTAAGTATTTTCTTCGATATGCTTATACATCGTGGATGAAACCTGCGCCTGAGTACGTAACGATTTTTGGTGATGCAAGTTGGGATCCACGTATGATTCCGCCACATGGACGAATGGTTGATTACGTTCCGAGCTATGGCAAACCTGTTAGTGATTTTTGGTACACATTGCTTGATGGTAATGATCAGATTCCAGAAATGAATGTGGGGCGGATTACAGTTGATACCCCGGAAGAAGCCCGTAATTATGTTGACAAGATTTTTGAGATGGATACTATACCTCCGCAACAGTTTGATAAACGTTTTCTACTGATGTCGGCTGGTATAGGAAAAAACGAAGAGCAGACATTTTATGAAACCAATGTAGAAGGTGTCTCAAAGTTTATTGACTGGCAGGATGGGCAGACACTTTGCGGAGATACAGTCATATACGCACGATATAGAACAATGCCAACAGGATTCTCAGAGTCATCTTTTATCAAAAGTACAATCAATTCTGGAGTATCATGGGTGAACTTCATTGGTCATGCAGCACCAACTGTGTTTGAAATTAGCGGTTGGGATGAAAAGCAACTTGCAAATGCAGGGCGATATCCGATACTCTCTACGTTCTCATGCCAAAGCGGAGCATTCGCCGAGCGCGACGTATTAACTCTGAACGAAGCATATATTCGTCCGCCACGACGCGGAATGATTGGTGCAATCGGTACAACTGGATACGGAATTACAACAACAGACCGAGAAATTCAGTTGTTGATTTTTGAGCAACTGTCAATTCGAGGAATACGCAATGTCGGGGAAGTGCTATCGAGAGCTAAATCTACATTTATTGAGCGATACGGTTCAATAATGTCAGTAGCAGACAGGAATGTAATAGATCAGACCCTCCTCCTTGGCGATCCTTTGTACCGTATCCGTATTGACACATTGCCACATCCTTATACGCAAGAACGCGATGTATTTATTCGTAATTCTACAGGTAATACGTTCATCACAGAAGATGACGACTCCGCACACGTACAAATCGTTATCAGGAATGCCGGTATGTTCGCTCGTCAGCCGATACCGGTTCGTATCATACATTCATACAATGGCGTGGCTGACACAACGAATCTCTCCCTCATTGATTTTTGCAAATTCGATGTATTGTCATTTTCCTTCGTAGCCAAAGAACAGCCGGGAGATCATAAGATTATCATCCATATAGATCCCGATAACCGGCTGAGATTTTCCAACACGGTGCGCCGTGTCTATGAATACACTTCATATATCTATGCACCGCTGCCATTGGCATTGGATCCATTCCCGGGTTGGACTGTGGATGCAACTGCACCACGTTTCCGATTTATAAATCCGCTCTCGTCCACATCATCTTTTGACTATGAGTGCAGATTAGTCCGTAATAGAGATTCATTGCTACTAAGTGAAGTCAAAGCAAAAGATCAACGTACGTTACGCATTGATAGTACGTTTGTCGAATGGAAGCCGTCGGTGTCGCTGACCGCCAATACCGAACATCACTTTTCAGTACGTTTGATAGATAATATCAAGAACAAGATTAGTCCTTGGTTGACTATACCTGTTAAACCCGTTGAATCTCTGCAAACTGGTATTGTACGTATCACTCATAATACTAGCGAGGACTGGAAACTCTATTCATATACGGGCTTAGTTCCTGATTCACTGCGACCGCATACCTTAGCTATGAGGTATTATATTCCATTTAGGATTTATGGCGCTACAGGTGCAGGATACCAAGACAACAATGGTCAATATGTTCCTCTGATAGAAAGAGCATATACACTTAATATTCAGGGAAGGACATACTCTGATGAACGCAATGACAAAGCGGGTCGCTGGCATGTTAGGACGTTACCAAGACATGATACAATAGTCCGGGTTGCTACTGACTTTTTTACACGAGAACACAAACCACGTACAGAGATATCTAATGACTCGATGTATAAGGAGTTTATGCGTGATTCGATTCTTGATGATGAATATGTTTTTGTTGTAACCAATGAGCGCTGGTGGTCATGGATGGATGGCGATACAACCTATAAGTCACGCTACTTCAATGATATCAAACCGGCATTCCGCTCGTTAGGTGCAAAGTTGATTGATACGCTTGAACCACCGCAGGCATACGCATTTGTCGGTATGCGTAGCGCTTTCCCTTATAGAAATTTTGAAGCAGTGAGGTTCGACACAGGATATAAACGCGCTGACACAACCGAGATACGCGGCTCTGTGAAGATTAGCCCGAGGTTCGGAGAGTTACGTTCACCAATATTCGGACCTGCATCGTCTTGGAAGTCCGTCACCATTCATGGAAGGTTTCCGGATACGTCGTGTACAGTTACCATCGTAGTTGAAGGACGCAGCAACCCAACATCAAATCCTGTTGAACTTGCCGTTGTGAAGTCGCCCGTCATCCGGTTGGATTCGCTGAATGCAAAACTGTACCGTTACATATCGTTCAGGTTGCTGATTGACAGGAAATCCTATGCATCGGATGCAGAGATTGACAGCGTGACTGTTGAGTTTGAGCCGCCCGTTGAGCTTGCCGCACAGCCATCGTCGCTACGTGTATCACCAACATCCGTCTTACGCGGAGACACAACCATTCAATCAGCGGTGATGAAACTCATATCGCCAAGAACAAACACGCTGCCACAACTCCAAAGCACAATGACGTACACACCTGTTCGTGGAAACTGGCAGCCCATTTCGCGTGTGTTCAATGTTGAGAATGTTAATCCTGATGTCGAGCTGATGATAACGGATACAATGCCGACATTGAACCAATCCACAGAAACGCAAGTGGCATTTACGCTTAATCAAAACGCGAGTGTGGACGATTTCTACAGTTTTAATAACAGGATTTCTACAACTGCCTATGTGCAAGATGATACAGTAAAGCCGGTTATACGCTTGTTCATTGACAGTAATGAGGTAAAAGATGACGAGGTTGTAGCCATGAGTTCGTCATTCAGGGTGATGGTCTATGACAATGCTAATCTGCCGGTAGACGATACGTCACTCGTCCGTGCTATCGTTAATCTGCCTGTTAACAAACAGCGCGATCCCGACTTGCGCTATTACAATACAAAGGATGCGAAGGCAATCTTTGGTTCTGAAGTACAACTCCGGCAGGGAATGTCGTTCTCGCGGATGTTGGAAATCGGCACAAATAATATCACAGTAACAGCAAATGATATTTTCGGAAATACCGCTGTGTTGAAGCGTGTTGTCAGGGTTTCTGACAGGATTGATATTGAATCACCGGTCGTACAGCCCAATCCGATTGAAACACATTCCGCTGCTATTAAGTACGTATATCGCGGACAGCAGCGCAATGCACCAGTAACTGTG
>JAEUSO010000286.1 GCA_016788605.1 Candidatus Kapaibacterium sp.
GGCTTGGGCAGCATTGTGGAATTGAGCGGCGAGTTGCGATATACATTTCCGTATTATCAGCAACTCGGTGAATTTTTAGCAACGCAAATCAGCCGGCTTGGCATCACGGCGTTTGCCGATGTTGGCAATGGGTTCAACCGGCTTACGGGTAACCTCTATAACAAGTCCGCTATCACGGATATTCTGAATCCGGTGAACTGGGCGCTTGCCATTGGCGCGGGTATTCGATTTGCATTGCCGGTGGGTCCGGCGCGGGTGGATTTTGCCTTGCGCGCCTACGACCCGATGGAGCCCGAGCCAAGCAACAAGTGGTTTTTCAACCGGTTCTCGCTTGGCAGTATCACAACGCAAATCAGTATCGGTCATGCGTTTTAAGTGCGCTTGCCCGCACGGCGATTACACACAACTCACGAATCATCATCCAACACAACACAGACACATAGCAATGACACTCACACTCGACGGAAACTCGCTCACTCTTGAAACATTGATGCAAACAATCGCAATGCCGGGCGCGCAGATTACCCTTAGCGATGCAGCACGCGCCGCAGTGCAACGCTCGCGCGATGTGGTTGAGCGGTGGGTTGAAGACGGTAAAGTGATTTATGGTGTGACGACCGGCTTCGGCGAGTTTGCCAATGTGTATATCAAGCGCGACGATTTAGAGCAACTGCAAGAGAACCTGATTCTCAGCCATGCAGTGGGTGCGGGCGCGTGGATGCCTGCCGATATTGTCCGCACGATGATCTTGCTTCGCGTGAATGCGTTGGCAAAAGGATACAGCGGTGTGCGCTTGCAAACCCTCGATGCGCTGATGGCGATGTTCAACCACAGTATCGTGCCGTGTGTGCCCGAGCAAGGGTCGGTGGGCAGTTCCGGCGACTTAGTGCAGCTTTCGCATATTGCGCTTGCGCTGATTGGCAAGGGAAAATGTTTTACGGATGCGGGTATTGAACCAAGTGCGGATGTGCTGCGCCGCCACGGCATCGAACCGATACGCTTGCAAGCGAAGGAAGGTCTTGCTCTCATCAATGGCACGCAAATGCAACTTGCCTACGGTGCATCGGCAGTGCAGAAGGCGTTGATGCTGATGGAACTTGCCGACCGCACAGGCGCACTTACCGCCGACGCACTCCGCTCTACCGACCGTGCTTTTGACGAACGGCTGCACAAAGCGCGCGGCATGAAAGGTCAGCTTGAAACTGCGCAGACGTTGCGGACACTGATGCACGACAGCGAAATACGGAACTCGCACCGCGAGGGCGACAGCCGCGTTCAGGATGCGTACTCCATCCGTTGTATGCCGCAGGTACACGGCGCATCGCGCGATGCCATCAACTACGTGCACTCGATTGTTGCGATTGAACTCAACGCTGCGACGGACAACCCGCTCATCTTTCCCGACGACGAAGCGCATATCGAAGGCGGCAACTTCCACGGTCAACCCATGGCGCTCGCGCTCGACTTCCTGACGATTGCCTGTGCGGAACTCTGCAACATCAGCGAGCGGCGCACCGAGCGCATGGTGAACGGCGCACTGAGCAACGGGCTGCCCCGGTTCTTGACCACGAACGGCGGCGTGCAAAGCGGCATGATGATAGCGCAGTACACGGCGGCAAGCATCGTCAGTGAGAATAAAGTATTGGCGCATCCGGCAAGTGTTGATTCGATTCCCACAAGCGCCAATCAGGAAGACCATAATTCGATGGGCAGCATTGCCGCACAGAAGGCGTGGAAAGTGGCGAACAATCTGCAAACCGTTCTTGCCATCGAGCTGCTATGTGCCGCGCAAGCCATTGACTTCCACCGTCCGCTTAAAACAAGTCCCGCACTTGAATTGCTCCATGCCGCCGTGCGCCGCCACGTTCCCTTTGCCACCACCGACCGCATTCTCTACGACGACATCGCCGCCATCCGCAACGGCATTGAAGCGGGCGAGATTCGGTAATGTGCTTGCCGCCGCCGATCATTTGTAGTCCGGGCAGATGCCACACCTGCCCAAGAGAACAAAAGCGAAGTGGAATAAACTGTCAAGTGTAGTACTTGACGGGACGAGGAAAGGTAAGCACACAGAAGGAATAACAATACGTCATGCAAGCGAAATAATGTATTGAAGTATTTGTAGCAGTGTGCGTCATGAGCGCTTCGCTGAACTCATGACGGAACTTTAAAAAAGGGCGCGACGATGAAGAAACGAAAAAGATTCACAGAAGGATGTGTCGTAAAAGTGCCATTAGGGGACGGTACTCACTCGTATGGTCTTATCTTGCCTATGGGGCAAGTTACTTTCTACGATATCAGGACAGATAAAGATATAGAGATTTCTGATATCATCTCCAGTAAACGGCTCTTTACTATAGGAGTAATGAAATTCGTTCTCTCGCCCTCAAAGTCGGTATGGGAGATAGTTGGAAAGATTGAGCTAACGGATGGACATAGGGACTTACCCAAAAAAGCGATACAGGATATTATGAACTATCAGAATATTAAGATGTATGATGTCTATACAGGTGAGGCGACCCCAGCTACATATGAGGAAGTAAAAGAATTAGAGCCAGTAGCTGGTTGGGAACATGAGCATATTGTTGAACGTTTAACCGCACACTTTGATGGAAGGCGTAGTTTAATGATGGAGGCTGAATCTCTTAAAGACCCTTCGGTATATCTAAACTGGGTGCATTACTTTGAGACAAAAGGAAAGTATTTGGCAGAGGAGTTAGGTGCTACACCTGCCCAAGAGAAAGAAGGCGGAGTGGAGTAAAGCTGTCACGTGTAGCACTTGGTAGGACGAGGAAAGGTAATCACGCAGAAGTAATAACAATACGTCATGCAAGCGATATAATGTATTGAAGTATTTTGTTGGTGTGAGCGTCATGAGCGCTTCGCTGAACTCATGGCGGAACTTTAAAAATCAAATCACTATGTCGAATAAAAATCTACAGAAGAGGTGGGCTGAAAATAAGAACACAAATAATGCTCTTATTAATTTACTAAATGGAATTCAGATTGGTATGGTGATACAAAATACTCATTCACCATTTGAAAGTATAAATGGTAAAATTGACTTAAGGGGTATTACTTGTGTAGTGACAAAGATTAGTTCTTGTTCAGCTGTTAATATTGATTTTTCATATTCTGTATTTGACAGAACATGGATTGAAAAATCTAAATTTTCAGATTGTCTGTTTAGTAATGTTGATTTTTCAGATATTTCCGATCATGGTAATGTATTCCAACGCTGTACATTTACTGAATGCAGGTTTAATGCGGCTGCTATTGGTTACGAAGGATCGAAGTATATATCTTGTAATTTTAACAAATGTAGATTTGATAAGACCAGTTTCATTCGACCTGAATTTACTGATATAGTTTTTAATCAATGTAGAATCCGTAACGTAGATTTCAATGCGTCATCATTTGAAGATTGTGTTTTTAAGGGACAATTACATGATGTATGGTTTAGAGGCAGTTTTCCGAGCAAAACCCAGGTAGATAATTTTGGACAGCCGAAAGTAAATTTGATGAGAAATGTATCATTTGAAGAACTAGATTTCCATAATCTAACTTTTAGTGATAATTGTAACCTCTCGTCAGTTAAGATTAAGGAAGGTATAAACTATTTCAAGTTTGATAAGTGGAGTAAAAGAATTGAATCTTTGCGGCAACATATAGGATATGCAGAATTGCTCAATGATGAAATGAGAGAAATTGAAAGTTTCATGAATATCTTTTCTGTTCATGCAAAAAATCAAGATTGGTATATACTCAATCAAGATGATATTCAAAGAGATTATGGTAAAAATGCTACAACACTAATATTTAGATACTTAAATGACTTCAAGTAACGTCATGAGTTCAGCGAAGTGCTCATGACGTGTAGAGTCACCACCCTAACCACCGAAGGGGAGGGAATGTCGTTTGTTTATGAGTATCTATGTGGGTATTCTTGGAAGCGTAATGAAACAACACGCGGGCAACGGCGGACTGCACTTTCCGGCGGGGAGAGGATGATAGCGGAGCGAACGGCGCGATGCCGTCTCTACTTTCGTTGGGTAAGGATAACACCGACAAGGGTGATTGCTCCGCCAATGAGAAAGAGCAACGAGGGTTGCATCCCGAAGATGACTATGGTAAAGACGGTTGTTATGACGGGTTGCAGGTTATTGAATACCGCCACTTGCGCCGAAGAGCGTTTGGTGAGCAGGTATTTCCAAAGTCCGAAGCCGATGCCGGAGGTGATGATGCCGAGATAGGCAACGCCCGTCCATTGTTCGGGTGTAAGCGCGGCGGGCATGGCAAAGGGAACAGGTGCAAGAAGCGTG
>JAEUSO010000287.1 GCA_016788605.1 Candidatus Kapaibacterium sp.
GAACATTACGTTGCAATTAGACGGCAACGCCATCACACTCTCGCAGACATCGTTCCAGCTCTCGAACGTTCGCGGTAACGACAGCGTAACATTCAGTTGCACAGCCCGCGCAACATCGCCATACTTTATTCGCGATACTGTTACGGCATTTGTCACCATGACAAGCGGCACGTATGTGAATTATCAGACCATCCTGCTGACGGTTGATTTACAAACAGAGAATACATATAGTTCAACACTGAGTGATGTGAACATCACGTGGCGGGCAGCCCATGCGCGTCCGCCGGTTGCATTTTGGGCGGTGGGTAAGGCATCGCAAAACCGTAATGCCGTTTTGCGCGGAAGTACGATTGATTCAACCAGCATTCCCGACGATGTGCAGTGCGTGTTCGGACTAAGCAATCTGAGTGGCATGGTCGGCACAACAAACAGTCGCATCTACCGCACGACAAACGGCTCGACGTGGTCGCCCGTAGTTGTCAGCAGTATTACCTCAACAGTGCGCGGCATTAACTTCTTCGACAACTCGAACGGAATTTGTATCGGTGTGCCTGCGGGCGGCGTATGGAATACCGGCGTAAGCAACAACGGCGGTCAATCATGGTCGGTCGGCACTCCGCTTCCCGCACCCGCCGGATTGGAATCAACGCTTGCTGCTGCAATAGCATGGCAAGGTAACAACGGATGGGTGGGTACAACGCTTGGCAGGGTATTCCGCACAAATGACAAAGGCGCATCGTGGAAGGAAGCAATCGTCGAGGGTGGCAAAGCAATCACACAACTCAGTTTCGCAAATGATAAGCTCGGCTTTGCACTCGTCCGTAATAGCTCGTCCGTCACCGACCCCGCATCGGTATATCATTCAACCGACGGCGGCGCAACTTGGGCGGCAACAGGATACGTATTCAATGTCAGCGGACTGCATCCGGTGGCGGCGTATTCACCCGTTAATTCCAAACAGTTTCTTGCCACCTGTTCCGGCTCGCAAGTGATGATGTCGCTCGACAGCGGACGCACATGGCAACCAACGCCAACAGGATTCGGCATCAACGCGGCTGCGGGATTCGGACTTACATCATCCAATACCGCCACACTCTACATTCTTGGTCGGAACATCGGCACGCTGCGTCTTCCGCTTGTCGCCGACCAACGCCGCGAGATTGTTCTCACGGCAACCACCCTCGCATTCGACAGCGTGGATGTAGGTACGTCGAAAACACTCTCCACTCAATCCGTCCGCAACACAAGCACACTGCCAGTCCGATTGGATAGCATCAGCATTATTCCCGAAGCCGGAACAAACGCGGGCGAGTTCCGCATTGCGGGGACATTCTCGCTGCCACGCACAATCAATCCATCGGAATCCGCTACGATTCCCGTCATCTTCCGACCTGATGCAACGGGTGAGCGTAAAGCAACACTCCGCACCAAAAGCGATGCCTCGAACGGCGACCAAACAATGCTGCTTATTGGCAATGGTCGCTCAACAAATACGAGTGTGGATGAGCAGCGCGGCGGTGTATCCGTAACACTCTATCCGCAGCCGGTCAGTACCGATGCAACATTGCACCTGCGCAATGCGGCGGGCTTGGCACTCCGCTGCGAGATACTGACATTGAACGGCACTCTTGCGCTACCGCGAATTGAGGGCATTGCCACCACCGACCAAACGCAACTGCCCGTAACGGTTGATGCATTGCCGCCGGGCGTGTATATCTATCGCGTTACCCTTGGCGGTACGCTTCACACGGGAACATTCACCATCGTTCGATAGTCCTCATCATCAAATAACGGAAGGGCGCGTGCCGCAGCGGAAATAGTTCTTTCGCGTTAGTCCTGCGGTGCGTTGCCAAGTTTAAGCGTTAGCGGCAGCAGGAAGGCAAGCACAGCAAGCACTCCAAGCACGATAGCGATTCGCCGGACAATCACCCGGCGTTCCTCCTCGTGTTCATCGCCTTGCAGCCGCCACAACTTCTTGAACGAAAGAAAGACGTAGGGAATCCCCACAAGGCAGAGGGCGATCATAACAAGTTGCAAGAGGAGCGGCGTTACCATAGCGTGAAGAGCGTTGCGTTAGAGTTTATTTTATTAATCCGCTGCAAAGGTACGGCGCACCGCGCTACAGCATCATAGTGGATTCTGTTGTTGGGGATAATCCGGCACCGCGCCTCCCGCTCCGTCCGTTCCATCCCATGCCGGAAAGCGCAGTCCGCCACTGTTCAAGCGTTCTTGCGTTATGCTTTCAATGAATACCCACACGTATTCTCACCTCTCGCCAACCATATCCTGCGAATTAAGAAAGCCCTCTCCATCGTGGAGGGTTTGGGAGGGGGCGTGTTCCCTTTGGCATAATGCTTGCCGTTTGAAGAATGAGAACCATGAAGTATCGTCACTCATTCTGAAAAATGAAGCAAGGATGCAAAATAAATTTGAGCAGATGCCTGAAAACGCTTCTGCCGATGCTGCCGGCGATAGTGCTTGCAGTTGTGTTGCTTGCACTCTGCGCCACTAGTGCCAATGCACAGTCGGCTTCGCTGCCGCTGCCGAAAATTAGCGTCGGTATTGACCAAGTGCAGAACGGGAAGGACTTCACCACCACACTGCAAATCCTTGCTGCGCTGACGGTTCTAACGCTTGCGCCCTCCATCCTGATTATGATGACCTGCTTTACGCGCATCATCATTGTTTTTCACTTTCTGAAACAAGCACTCGGAACACAAACCCAACCGCCGCCCCAACTGCTGACCGGACTTGCATTATTCCTCACATTTTTTGTAATGCAACCCACGCTCGACAAAGCAAACAGCGACGGGCTGCAACCCTACATGAAACAGGAAATCAGCCAAGACACGGCAATTGTCCGTATGGTGCAACCGTTCCGCGAGTTCATGCTGAAAAGCACACGCGAGGAAGACCTGCGGCTTTTTATCAAACTGAGCGGCAAAGACAAACCCGCCTCGCTCGAGGAAGTAAGCACGTGGTCGGTGATTCCCGCCTACGCTATCAGCGAGTTACGGATTGCATTCCAAATCGGCTTCGTCATTTTTATTCCCTTCCTTGTGATTGATATGATTATCTCAAGCATCCTGATGTCGCTTGGCATGATGATGCTGCCCCCGCAAGTTATCTCGCTGCCGGTGAAGGTGCTGCTGTTCCTGATTGTGGACGGGTGGAACCTGCTGATTGACACGCTCATGCGAAGCATAATGAAATAACCACACTCCGCGAAAGAACCTATGTCTGATGCCCTTGTTATTCAACTTGTCCGCGACGCATTTTACTATGTGCTGCTTATCTCCGGACCGCTGCTGCTGCTCTCGCTTATCGTGGGGCTTATCATCTCGATATTCCAAGCGGCAACCTCCATCAGCGAGCAAACACTGACGTATGTTCCCAAACTTGTGATTACGTTTTTGGTAACGGTGTTGGTGATGCCATTCATGCTGAGTAATCTGAAAACATATACCATTGCCCTGTTCAATCTCATTCCCACGTTGAAGTAACCCGCGATGCTGTTTCCCGATGCCGCACTGCTGAACACCCTGATGGCGAAATTCCTTGTCGGTTCGCTGCTGTTCGTGCGCGTAACGGCGTTGATGTTTTCCGGTCCGGTGTTCGGATCGCTTGGCGTTGAGCCGCAGGTGAAGGTGTTTCTCTCGGCAATGCTTGCGCTTGTGATGACGATGGCATACAGCGGGTCGCAACCACCAATCACCCTTGATGCGTGGGGAATTATCCCGCTTGCGCTGAAAGAGATAATGGTCGGTTCTATCATCGGGTATTCAGCGTCGCTGATTATGAATGCGGCGCGGTTTGCAGGCGGGATACTCGACTTTGAAATCGGGTTTCAAACCGCACTGCTTTTTGATGCAAACGCGGGTGTGCCAACGCTCTTGGGCGAGTTGAAGTCCATGATGATTACCATGATTTTCCTGTTTCTGAACGGGCATCATTTCCTTATTGAGTCCATCTTTGCAAGCGCGCAGATAATCCCGATTGACGGCTTTGTGATGGGCAAAAACGCACTTGATATGATTGTCCGTATTGTGACGGTGACAATGATTGTTGCAGTCAAAATCGCATCGCCGGTATTGGTTGCATTATTCCTGACAAATCTCTCGCTCGCGTTGCTTTCGCGCGTTGCACCGCAGATGAACATCTTCGCACTTTCGATGCACGTAAAAATTGTTGTGGGATTGCTCTCGTTATTCGTGTCGGTGCCGCTGATAGTGCTACTGATGAAACACGTGCTTGGGATATTTGAATCGGAAGTGATGAAAGTGCTGCTGTCTATCGCC
>JAEUSO010000288.1 GCA_016788605.1 Candidatus Kapaibacterium sp.
AGTTCCCGCCGTCGGCATTACCACGCGGATGGGCAGGGAAAAACGTCTATGCCGAAGGGACAATCGTTGAAACAATCATTGACCCGACATCGCCCGGCTATGATGAATACGAACAATCCTGCGGTATCTCCGGTACGTCATCAGAAGGACAACGCCGCCGTGTTTCTGTTTTCCGTGCAACCTATCTTGAGATTGGCGGCTGATGCACATCCGGCAGTGCGGAAATAGCTGTAACTTTGCGCGGCACATGAACGTATCAGTTGCCACACAAAAGAACTTGTGTGAACTTCACCCCAAAAAACGTCTGCTTGCCATCAAAAATCCGGTATGACACAAGACCGCACATTCATACAGAACCTGTTCAAGACCGACACGCCAAAAGGAGAGTCGCAGTCGTTGCGTCCGGCGTTGTGGCTTGCTGTTTCGGTTGTGATGCTGCTTGCCCATACGGTGATGGATGTAATCGGAACGGTATCGGATTCATTCCGTACCCATACTGCCGCACAACTCACCACCGATATTTTTTCCGTGCTTGCCCTTGGGTCGTACTTTTTTTTCTGGCGCAATTATGTGCTGAGCAATCCGTACACTTCGCGTGATGATATATTCCGCGACATGCGGCGGTTGATGTTCATGACGCTGCCTCTGTTCCTGCCGCTCGGTTCAAGCGAACTGCCGTCATTCTTTCTTTTTGCCGTTACTGATAATATCATTGAAGCATACGCCTGTATTGTACTGTTCTTTGCAGGTGGTTTTGTATATAACCTTCTGATGTATCAACGGACATTGCGAACCAACAGCTACCTCCGCGCACTTGGTGCAGGGCTGGTTTTCGCATTTGTGTTTGTGGCTATCGCCGAACGAAACAATACTGAGGAAAATCCCGAAGCCACGGTTATTCTTGTCTTACTGGGCATTATTCTGAGTATTCTTTTGATTATCGCCATCAAACGGCGCACATGGATTCATTCGCTTTCGTATAAAGAAAAGAAACGGCTTCTGCTTTTAAGTTTTTTACTTGTCTTGGTCTCTACAGCGGCAATGGTGATGTGTTTTGTAAGAGACACGTATTTATGCAAATCATACAATGAATTCATCCATCCGCTAAACATCCTTGCGGGATTCTTGTTCCTTGCCATCGAGATTTGCTGCGAGCGTATTTTCTGGACTACACTGTTTTCACTCCCGAATACAAGTGTGATTGAGCGGCGCACATTCGAGTTCAGCTCTGTTGCATACTTGAACCGCATTGCCGCCGAGAGTACCGATATTGAAAAACTGTATGACACGGTAACGCAACTCTCGCAACAAGCTACTCGCGCAACCGGAGCATGGTGTGAAGTATTAAAGGCAGACAGCGAGGAGTTAAGAATTGCCGCGATGAACTCGCTCACAGAAAAACAAATAGTTGCACTGCACGACCGCCATGTGCTACACGATATTGCGCGGAATCTGCAAGAGCCGCTGCTTATTCAATCACTTGAAGAGTTCACCCCTCTTGCGTTTCTATCCCGCTCGGTGGAGTCATACGTCAAGTCGCTTATTATAGCACCGCTGCGCGATTCCGGTAATTTTGTCGGTGCTGTGTATGTGGTAAATACAACATCATTTGCATTCGAGAACGAGGATGTTCGCGCCCTTGCGGCATTTGTTTCGTCGGCAAGTGTGGCGATTGAAAACGCACGCCTTGTGGAGGACTCACTCACAAAAGAGCGGTATCAGCGTGAATTGATTGTTGGTCGGCAGATACAGCGCAAACTGCTTCCGCAGCACGACCCTGTTGTTACAGGATATGACATCTGCGCTTTTTCCGATCCTGCTCTTGAAGTCGGCGGCGACTACTTTGATTATTTCACCCTGAAAAACGGGCGGACGGTTGTTGTGATTGCCGACGTAAGCGGAAAAGGAATCAGTGCTGCGTTCTATATGGCGAAACTAAAAGGTGTGTGTCTTGCGCTATCTCATGTGGTGGAATCGCTCACAGAATTCGTTGAGCAAATCAATGCCACGCTCTTTGGGAGTATGGAACGGCAAATGTATATTACACTCAGTGCAGTTATGCTTGGCGACGACGGCACTGTCCGTATCGTCCGTGCAGGTCATACCCCCGCATTAGTTTCTACCCGGGGTGATGTCCGTATTGAAAAACCATCGGGTTTGGGAATTGGTTTGGCAAAACCTGCGTTCTTCACAACATGTATCAAGGAAGCAACGGTGCAGTTGGATGAAGGCGATTCAATCCTGCTCTTCACCGACGGTGTGAATGAATCGCGCAGCCCCGACGGCATCGAACTTGGAATGGAAGAACTATGCACCGTTTATGCCACTGTGCTGCAAAACAACAGTGCGCCTAAGCAAGTGATTGACACTCTGAGTTCGCGTCTTCGTTCGTTTTCACTCCACACATTGCAGCACGACGATATGACGGTTATCGCAATCCGCCGTTCACTGGCTGGAAGCAGCGGTCAAAAAACAGAAACAGTAACACACGAAGAGAGGAATCTGGGACATGGCTGATTTTTCAACCACCCACCGTACGGTACAATCCATACATATTATTGACCTGAACGGCTATCTTGATGCCCATACAGCACCGATACTTGAAAAAGAAATCGGCGCATTGGTGGAGCAAGGTATGAATGCAATTATCGTCAATTTCAGAGGGCTGGATTATATATCGAGCGCAGGGCTTGGCGTATTCATGGTATTCATCGAGCAAATACGCGATAGAGGCGGCGATATCAAGCTGGCTGCGATGACAGAGAAAGTATTTACTGTATTCGATTTACTTGGTTTCCCCATGTTGTTCGATATTACCGATACGGAAGACGACGCTATTGTGAAATTTACTGCTGCCACAACCTGAGAATGAATACTCCGGCAACACATACGGCAACTATGCAAGTACGGGCATCGCTGAGCGAGCTTGCTTCTGTGCGTGCATTTGTCGAGCAGAACGCCGTTGACGCTGGATTTCCCGAAGCAACCGTCTTCCAGATTTCTCTTGCAGTGGATGAAGCATGTTCAAATGTGATTCGCCATGCCTATAAGGAAAACCCCGGCATGAAGTTCTCGCTTCTTATCTCCCGTTCCGCCAATGACTTTACTATTTCCATACTCGATGATGCCGAATCATTCGACCCGACCAACATGCCCCCGCCCGATATGAATAAATACTTCGCGGAGTTTCGCCACGGTGGTCTTGGCGTACATATTATCAAGAAAGTGATGGATTTTGTAACGTATATCCCTGCCGACGAGAAACACCCGCACAATGAACTGCGGCTTGTAAAGAATTTGCTCTACGTTTCGTAAGTGTTGCAATCATAGATAAACAAAAAGCCCCGCACATATGAAATTGTACGGGGCTTTTACATGTACGGTTGTGCTTGCCGCTTACTTGGCTTTCGATTTTGATTGTGTTGGTTTAGCAGCAGAAAGTTTCTTTGCAACAATTTTTTTAGCAGCTACTTTCCGCATCGGGGCTTTACCCATAACACGGTTGGGCATGGCTTTTTCAATCTCACCTGCAACAGGCGGAACTGATGAATCATGTTTCGACACCAAGAGCCGCCCACCGCGGAATTCGGTATTGCCAATCAAATCGGAGAGGGTTTTTTCGCGTATAAGTTGGAAAATCGTGTAGCGGATGTTCTCCCACTCATAGTGCATCGGGCAGGGGGTTTCGGCGTTGCATTTTTCATATCCAACCACACACTCGGTCACATAGGCAATGCTACCCACCGAGCGGACAATTTCAAGAATGGAGATTTGGTCGGCATCGTGGGCAAGGGCGATTCCGCCTTTCGGACCTTTGGTTGAGTGTACAAGATCCGCTTTTACCAAGTCCTGAACAATTTTCGCCAAAAAATGGTAGGGCATATCATGGGCATCGGCAATTTCTTTTGTTTGGATGCGAACAAAGCCGTCACCTTTTACAGCATGGAGTTTTGCCAAATAGAGCATCGCCTGAATAGCGTATTCGGATGCGCGTGAGAAAATCATATTGATTGAAGAGTATGGTAAAACAGTATTGAGAGTTATTGTGGCACTATGGTTACCAGAATACATTATGCACATAGAACCAGATGCACATAGAACCCGCGTAACTTCTATTAAGTTTCCAGAAAATTAAAATATTTTTCATCCACAAAGCGGGGATGTTTCACAACACAAAGCAGTACGAATAATATCCAGATATCCACACAGATACTAACAGCGGCTGAAGCACGAAAGCACTTCATAGTTATCATGCAATGGTACTCTACTATAACTATTGAATTCTCTAA
>JAEUSO010000289.1:0-1566 GCA_016788605.1 Candidatus Kapaibacterium sp.
GTTGTAGTTATGAATTTCATTCATTGCGGTTGAATGGACAAGAATGTAATTCTCAACTCCTTTTATATCAACAAAGATGAACTGCACACCACCCTGTACTTCATTATAGTGCCAAATCTCATGCGGATGCGCACGGTCGGAGTTAAAGTAGCGGCGGTCAATCTGTGTTGGCTGACCGTACTTTAAAATCACACGTCCCCTATCGCTATTCCATCCCTCTGGAAACGGAATTGTTTTGAAGTTTTTGCGTGCAAAGGAAACGTTCTTTTTGAAATCCTCATACTTCTCGTTTTCGGGGGTCATGGGCTGTGGATCTCGCATCAGCCAAAATCTAAACATAAACCGTTGCTTCGCTGCAAGTGTTGTTAACTGTTTATATGGGTCAAGTTCGACAGACGACGCTATGAATTGAACAAATGCGAACTCTTTATCTATCTGCTCCATTGTAAATGTTTTGAATTCACTGCGTTCAAACTTTTCGTCTTCCGACACAGCAGCAAGGTCTTCAACAGGCATTGAGGGGTTATTGATATAGAATTTTTTCATTGTACGTATGGTATCCTTCACACCGTTATCCGCATTAACAAAGGATAGTTCCACTCGCAGATAATACATACCGCTTGTTACTGCATCGAGTGGTAGCTTAAACACATCTGTTTGTGAATTCCCCATCCGTTTGCGGCGATACTGCATATCAACGACTTCCCGCTTGATATGATCGTAAATGAAATACCGTATGTCAAAGGAATCCGTCATTGATTTATTCAAACCATACAACTCGCAATAGGTCTGTAATTGTGCGTCCGTGCCAACATATTCAAGCGATGGCATCGGGCTAACGAGCAACCCGTTCCGTTCGAACTGTGTGCCGCGCTCGGCAATCGTTGATGATTGTATTGAAGATGCTAGTATGATGTCGCTTATTTGTGGCGATGTGGATAGGAATTGCTTCACCACCAAAGTAGATGAAAACACATCACGTAGTGCGGGATTGTTCACATCGGAAATTGTAGTTTGTAGAGAATACTGTCCGGGCTTTAATGCAAAACTTATGATACCCGCGTATTCATGAATCAACGAATCACGGATTTCTTGCGATTCGACAATCTTACTTTTCGTAGCAACCGGACCAGTCGAATTTGAGACCATCGTTTCAATCGAAAGTTCTTTGATTGCTGTTTTCCCTTCTCGTTTTGTTTTTAACACATGGTCGGCATACATGTAATGCACTTCAACAACAGTAGATATCGAATCACCACGAAATTGAACAACATCATACGAAAACGGAATCCCGCCGGCTAACATGCCGGTTTGTAAAATTCCCAATGACAGGATGGTATAGAATAGAAATCGCCGATTCATAGGAAAAACGATTGATAAGGATAAAAAAAGTGCCGATGGTACACAGAGATACCAACGGCACTTACATTGAACAGTGTACTGAATTAGTTCAAACGCAAACCAAGTGTGATACGATTCACGACACCAAGTAAGCGTGTTGGCTGAATACTGTAATCAAGTGTACCGTCGAAACCGCCACCAACATAATGAATACCAACACCACCT
>JAEUSO010000289.1:1576-4255 GCA_016788605.1 Candidatus Kapaibacterium sp.
CTTGACCAAAACGGTATCCACCGCGAAGTGAGAGTAAGTCATTCCAGGTATATTCCGTACCAAGCGAGAACTGCTCGGAAACATCGGCAAGTGTTTCGAAATCAGCACCAAACAACAACCGGTGTTCGCGTGATTGCGACATGCCGAGGTCGGGTGCGGACTCATACATATCAAAGAGTTCCGACATGAGGTCGCATGCAATCCCCGCCTTAAATGCAAGCGGTAAATTGAATGCACTGCTTGATAGCTGGGCATCAAGTGTTTGCTGTTGCAAGCCGGGTATAGGTTGAATTTTCAGGTTTTGGTTCTGACCGCTATACGTCATTTGCGGACCAAGGTTACTGATTGAAAAACCTACACGATAGCCGCTGAAGCGATACAACGTACCAATATCAAGTACGATTCCATTTGCATTCATTGATGCTATGCTGTTTTGGATGTACTTTGCGGTAACACCAAATGAGAATTGCTCTGTTAGAAACGCCGAAAACGTACCACCAATTGCAAAGTCAGCTACTTGATAGGTCAGTCCTAATCTGCCACCGTCTTCAACAGTGGTGAACGGGATGTCACCGCTGCTGAATGATGTAACTGAGAGAGCAACGCGGTATTTATCGCCTACAGGAATAACTCCGGCAAGGAAATTATGTGAATATCCGCCGAACCATTGCGTGTAGGATATGTCTGCGGCATAGCCCTTAATATCCACTATACCCGCATTGTTGTAGAACAGACCGGATAGGTCGTTCGAGATTGCAGAGAACGCGCCACCCATAGCGTTTGCACGCGCTCCAACTGCCACTTTCAGAAATTGTCCGCCGGCGGCACCGACTTTACGGAATGCCTGACCGGATGTTGAACCTTTTGTTTGATTCTGGTCGGTTTGTGCCATTACGCCAACACTTACCAGTGTACATACGATAAAGCAGCTAAGAATTGATTTCATTGTGAACCCCTTCGATATATGTAATGATAAGTGAATTAGCGACCAATAATACGTGCACCGCCAACAACAATCGAGAACTTCTTGATTGTTTTACATGTCGGTGTTTCGATAACTGCTATCAAGCCCTGACTAACAGAGCGTTGTCTGTTATCACTGAGCAGATCCCAGAAATTCATACCTTGTTGCGATGTACCATCCGTATCAACATGATTGACTGTACGAATCAAGTCGCCATTAACTGTAAAGATCTTAATAGTACACTCTGATGGCAATTTCGTAAAGTATATTTTGGCATCATAGCTTGAACGCTGTCCGATATGTGAGATAACATACGGATTCGGTACGATGAGGACTTGATCCAACATATCGCATGTGTATTGCGATACACCACCTACCGATGCAACATCTGATGGCGAAATTTTGAAGCGAACACGTGCTGTGTCGCGTGGCATACCAAGCGCACCGCCAAATGTTGCAATCTCAACTTTGTCACCAGCTTTGAAGTCAACAGATGGCAACGATTTTGGTCTGCTGGTATCTGCTGCTAAAAAGTATTTACGTCCGCCTAGACCGCCGACACGACCACCTTTATATGCATAATCCATAGTGAACTCACATCCGTCAATAAGAAGCATGTGCGTAAAGTCGAGCGTATCATTGCCTGCGATTGCAGATAAATAGTAACGACCTTGTGTGCCGATAGGTGTTCCGGTGTTTGAATTCATCGCTTGATTACGACGAACTGTGTTTCCGTCTTTTGCATTAGGACTTGTAGGATCGAATCTGCCGTTCACCCAACCATAAGCACTTAAGTTAAATGTACTCGGTGTCATAACTTCACGGAGTGGGAAGTTAGAGGATACAGTATCCACCGGTCGTTGTGCTGATGTTCCTTGAACAAGATACCTTGCCGGTAAGGACTGCGTTTGATGAGGAATCTCACCAAGACCGTAGTTAACATCCGCCGAATCATTAGTTGGCAACAGCGGGCGTTTGTAATTCGTAAGATCGCGTACACGGACATTCAAGTAGTTCAACGTGTATGTTCTATCTTGAGTATCACCTGTCAGGCGTGTAGTGATAGTTTCTTGACCACCGGGCAGAAACTCAATCTCATAGTTGCCCGGACCTTGGTTATGTGTAATCCAACGGTTATTCACTATATCTGCACGAAGACGGGCAGCATTATCCGCCATACGTTCTTGACTTGGAGAGATAATAGTATTTGCGTTGCCATTCGTAACTTTCATTGAGAATGGACGGAAATATCCTCCATACTGTTGAATTGCAAAGTCGAACGAGAATCCGAATGCACCATCCATAAACTGGTTGGGAGCATTGCATAACTTATCCGTTGTAAATCGCCCGATTCGCAATTGTTTATCTCTATTGAACGGACTGACAAAGTTGGATGTATCAGGCAACCATGAAGCATAGTTTGCACGCCATGATGAAGTTGACGGTGACACTGCTAACAATGAAGATTCCGAAAACAGACGGGAGAAATTACATTCTGACGGTTCATAATACACAGTATATGTTTCTATGATACGGTTTGTCGTAACATCTTTTACACGTACCTGTGATGTGTATAAACCTTTTGGTTCAACTGGGGTTGCATTCAAAAATGTATCTATTTCTGTATAGCCAAAACTTGGCAGCATTTGTCGTGTGAACTCCAACTCGATTTCATGTCCACCAAAGAGTGTGCTGAAGCGATCTTGATCTTTAAT
>JAEUSO010000028.1 GCA_016788605.1 Candidatus Kapaibacterium sp.
TTGTCAATGCAGCACGTAAGAGTGCTGTTGGTGTTGACTGGATTCGATGTGATACGGGATGCGTTTGTTGATTCTCAACAAAGTTCACTTCTTGCGATGTGTACGAGTTACGCAGAATTTCATACCCGTGCCGGAATTCATCCGACGACGCTGAATACAAAACAGTGATATGTATTGCTGTGGTAGCTGTTAGTCGTGAGAGAATTGACTCAAGTGCGACATCGCATTGTGCCGCACGGTTCTCAGAGTAGAGAACAACATGTATCATGATAGCTCATCCGAAAAAAGATGCTAGAATGAACTATTCCATCAGAAAAATTGCAAATCCGTTCGTTGCTTTGCGTGAATCCTCAGTTCGGGTTGTGAACTATGGTATCAGTCGTAGCATGTTGCATGTATCGGCGCAGCTTCGGCAAAACTTTATGTTTAATATATCGTGCAATGTTAATTGGCATGCGGAACAGTGAAAGCGGGGCAAGAACAGTTCGACTGACTCTGAACATGTATAGTGCTTTCATTGTATTGCTCAACCTGTGTGTCTCCGTATTCCATGTCATAGTATTCAAAGAGTATGCAAGTGCCGGGTGTACATATATGAGATTCAGTTTATCATACATGGCATAGCGCAGTTCGCACACTGTTCTTTCGATGTCATTGATATTTCCCGTTTTGCTGATACCGGTTTCGGGTGCTTCCAAGTAATAGCCAGTAACGGTAGGTATTTTGACAAAAGGATGGTTGTAAGCCAGCCGCAGTTGAAAATCATAATCCCCAGCCGAGCGGTATGATTCATCAAAATACCCTATACTGGAATGTACCGATGCACGCCACATTGGGAAGGGGGTCAGATAGCAAGTACGCATAAATACCCATCGGGAGTATTCAGGAAAATTATAGTATGTACCTGTTGTTTCGCCGTAAGATTGAGTACCTATGAAATTTCCGTAACTGAGCATTGCAGATGTATGGACATCTAATGCGTTCGCTTGAGTTTGAAGCGAATCCGGAGTGCGAATATCATCAACATTCCATACAGCGATATATTTACCGCGAGCCATACGAATCCCTCTGTTCCATGTTGCATAGAGTCCCTCACGTTCCGGTATGATGATATGCCGTAGCGACGGATGTTTCATCGCTTCATGTGTTTCTATAATCGCAAGCTCTTCTTCGGAAGGATGGTTATGAAGCAAAAGTATTTCGATATTTTCCAATCCTACAACTGCCATGACGGCATCAAGATAACCGTGCAGATACGAGGCACATCGAAATAGTGATGTAAGAACTGTGATTCTTGGCGTTGGTTGCATACTCATAGTATGTTGTTTTTTACGAAAATGATGTAGCACGTCTGCCGTTTGGCAATGATTGCAGTATTCTTGACAATTCCAGATTATACGATTCTTCCCGATCGGCAACATCGCTGAGTGCCGCAGATACTACCATGACAACGTACACAATCGTTGAGATCTCAATATACACCGAACTTGTGAACGATATCATGAAATACAACAGCATATACGCAATTCCGATGTTTGAGATTGAAGTTGAGCGGTGTACGAAGAGAGTTTTCATTGATTTGAAATAGAATATGACGTACAATGCAGTCCCAACAAATCCAAGCCATAAGAACATGATTGACCACGATATATCGCCTGTGTCAATCTGGCGCGTTCCATACTTGTCACGCCAACCGACTGAAAAATTCAAGTATTGTGATTGCCCGGCATCTTCAGTCAAGAACCCAATACCGAAAATCATCCGTTCAGGTGTTTGTGTGATAAAATCAAAGCGTTCAAAAACATGCGCAATGCGAAACGATAAGTTGTCATCAAACCCTTTTTCGGCAACATACCCTCCATTTATTGCTTTTGTAAAATCCTCTATACCACTATCTAACCGTTCACCTAATACCGGAACGAATAATGGCAATAAAGAAATGAGCATGACACTAAAGACAATACCGATTTTCTTAAAGAGACCCTGTGTGTTGATAAATCCGATAACACAGAGTACGATAACGAACGACGAGAGCCACGAACGGTGCAGCGTACACATGAATGCTATGGCAAGGATTGTCCCTAATACTGCTCGGTATCTGATTCGGATTTTATTCGTGAAAATCAGATAGAACAGATAAAACACTGTGTATTCAGGCAAGTTGTAGAGCCGCTTCCAATCGCCCACCGCGCCCTTTGTCGAGAGTTCCATTATCTCGTCCGATTGCCTGTTGAGCAACGTAATCCCTGCTGCAAATTGCAAGAGGAAGATACAGCATTGCATAACCGTCACGCCAAGCATGATAGTCAGTATTTGATGAATCTCATCCTTCTTCAACGACCGGAACACAAAGTAACCGAGAATGAAGAGAAAACGCCGAGCGGCACGTAATACATTCATCACGTCGTAGTGTTCAATAACAACGCTATAGACAATACCAATCAGAATAAACACTGTGAGTACCGCCGCATACCGTGCTACGGTATCGGTGCGTAACAACCGGACGTGCTGATTGATGTTAGTTGAGAGGACGAACATCAGTAACAGCAGCGCAAAATCAGCACCCTTTTGAATACCGACTCCGGTATCAAACCACGTGACCGGTATTACCTGAAAACCGTTCGTCAGAAAAAAGAAAAAGACGATGATTGCCGCTGTTCTGTAATGAAGCATCCACAGAGTGCATCCTAACGCAAGAAGACCGAACCAAATCATAAGTATGAATGCGACGAATGGTGAAACATAGACCCTTGGCGTATAGTGTGCGAACCATCATCGTTTGATGTTCCGCGTCGTGCAATTCCATACCATATTGCAATGAAACACACAATGCCTGCAACCAACGATGCTGCGAGGGCAACACTAATATCGAGTGATACAGATGCTAATGGACGGATAGCGCCATAGAGAGCGATACCTGCAACACACTGCACAACAAAGAGAATAAACAGTACAATTTTTTTATGAGTGTGATGGGTTTGATACCGCTTGTGATATGTAAAAATCAAGTAGATGCTACCGGAAATTAATCCTGCCGACCAGCCCCAGAGCACACCTTCAAATCCATAGAATATGCCAAGCACGTAACCTGCTGCTGCATTTAGTATCCCGATGATAAAGTGACTGATTGTATTGTATCCGAGCGCACCACTGCCTAAGTTCATCATATATGACGGCACTGCCACCGTATTGACGAACCATCCAACCGAAAGCACAACCATTGTAAGAGTAAACTGCTCTTGGTACGAGCCAATCCATAACCTCGACACGATAGGAGAGAGCGATGCGATACAAACAAATCCACTAATGCTGACTGGGATAATGATATTCATCGCTATGGAATAAAGCGGCTCTTGTTGCCTGTGGTCTGATTCATGGAGCCGGGCAATCACAGGCACAACCGCTTGAAACGCCGAGAGTATCACACTTCGAAACTGTGTGATAATGCGCGTTGCCATGTCGAAGTATGTCACACTTTGCAGTCCGCCGAACCAATGAAGATACAGTTTTGTGACCGGCTCGCATAACAATGCGATACTGACGGCAGCAAGTTGAGCGTTCAATCCGTAGGTAAGCAGTTTCTTTGCTAATGGTGCAGACCATCCGAACGGGTTATGGATGGTGGTTTTTGTTGCATTTGATACCACAAGATATGATGCAATGGTTTGAACTGTATTCTGAACGCATTGGGCAATTCCAAGCCCGAAGAGACCGTACTTCTCAGTTAATACAACAGCTAATCCGGCATAGAGAATAGTTGTGATTATGGATATAACTGCACGGTGTTTTGTTATGAGTAAAGCATCCATTGCACTTTGATACACACCGGCTATAGTCGCCGTCAGAAACGAGTATAAGGCAAACGGGAGAAGGGAGGATGCAAGTGCTGTATGTTCTTGTCCGACTATTGCAGGTAGTATGTAAGGTGAAATCATATACATGACACCTAATACAAAACACATACTGAATGATGTGATTGACAATGCAGTCCGTATAATGTTCTGCGCCTCGACTGTATCATGTGCAGCAGCCGAAACAAACTTCACAACACCATTTCCAATACCTAATTCAGCTAGTTTACCTGCCGTGACCGCTGCAAATATGATTGACCACACACCCATCTGCTCGGCACCCAGCGTGGTAAGCAACGAGCGGTACAGCCAAAACAGTGCAACTGTAGCCACAACTGATTGTGCCACCGATGCACCGGCATTGCCAAGTATCCGTTTGGTTGAGAATGTAAATGCCATCCTAGCGTGTGATTCCATGTGAAACCAAGCCCCTTGCAATAAGGAACTGTCATCCTTGATTCGGCACTTATCATGCCAAGAGCGCGAAATAGTATTGACATGTAGTTGTTACGCTCTAAAAATCCCTATTTTCGCCGCAGAACATACGAACACCATATCATATTCAATCACATGAAAATTCAACTCTCGAAACTTGCCCATGCACGCAGCGGCGATAAAGGCGATGCGGTGAACTGCGGTGTTATCGCATTTAAAGAAGAATGGTATCCCGTTATCCGCGAAGCACTTACCACCGAGGTCGTAAAAAAGCATTTTGAGGGAATTTGTCTTGGCGAAATCGAACGCTATGAAATGCCAAACTTATGGGCTGTGAATTTTCTGATGCACAACACATTGGGCGGCGGCGGAACTGTCTCGCTAAAGTTAGATGCGCAAGGAAAGACCATTGCGTCGGCAATGTTGCTGATGGAAATTGACGTACCCGATACATTCTCGTTGAACTGAAATGGCAGCTACACTTTCTAAAATTACAGTTGAGGATTTCGACGACTTTATTACACTTATCCACGCACTTGCGGACTTTGAAAAACTCGACCCGCCAGCACCTGACGCAATCGAACGGCTCTATCACGATGCATTCAGTGAAACACCTCGCTACGAAGGGTTTCTTGTTCGTAACGATGCGGGTGTGAATATCGGGTATTGTATCATCTTTGAAACGTACTCGTCTTTTTTGGCAAAACCAACATTGTATCTCGAAGACATCTTCATTATGCCCGAGCACCGTCGGCTTGGCTATGCACATGATACGATGAAGGCACTGGCAAAAATTGCCGTAAGCCGTAACTGCGGACGCATGGAATGGCAGGTCTTGGATTGGAATGAAAATGCTATAGCATTCTATCAGAAAATTGGTGCTGTTCATCAGAATGAATGGCATTTCTATCGGTTGGCGGAACAACAGCTTCATCAACTTGTCGGCACTCACGAATGATCAAGGTTTTCTTATTCATAGTAGTATTTCTCTCAGTCGCAGGCGGTTCTTTACGCTTGTGTGCACAGTCGGGTATGGAGTTCGGCGAGTTCTCTCGCAAGTTGGAGTATTTCTACGACAAAGAGTTTATCGAAGACATTAAGCAGCAACTGCCACAGGGTATTGATTACAGAGTGTGGGGTTGGGATGTCGGCGATTTTTCAGGTGACGGCTACAATGATGTGGCGTTCACCGTCCGTTTGCAAAATGATAAGCGTAAGAATGTCAGCGTCTATTTGTTTGTGGATGTGGACGGATATCTGAATAACATCGGTACATACCCGTATCAGTTCGTCGAGACACCCTTGGAAGTCGGCGTTGCTATTAAGAATGACGCGTGTTACGTAACGAAGAAACGCAAGCAATTCGATTGGTCAATTCGCGGTTACACATACAGCAATGGTTCGGTGCTGCTTCTTGATGAATTCAACACTAACAGGATTGATAAATATACACGTGAGACGTATGATAATTTTCAAACGCTCCGCAGTTTCGACCGCTTTTTGCTGACCTCAAATAATGCAGTAACATTCTCCTCTGATTTTCTGACGATACCGATGTATCCGCGTGGTACGCAAGTGTATAAAGGGTTTACATCCACTGTGACGGTGAGTAGTATTGACTTTGTGAATCGCGGTGCATTCTATTGGACTGGTGAAGATGATTGCTCCTTTACTGCCCGCTCCGCGTATGATGATAAATATCTCTATGTCAATCTTTCTATTCGTGACAGTGATGTGGTGATTGCGCGGTGCGATACATGTCCGGCGGATAAGATTGAGCTCTGGTTTGATACAACACCGCGCGATTCTAACGCCGAGCGTGTGATGTTGCGAAAAGGAAAGAAGGTTTCGTTCCGCACAGCCGCCGATTCAAATATCTATAAAATTACACTCAACCTCGGTGACTTTGCAGAGAAACGCCCGTGGATTACCGTGCAATCAACCGAGGCGGACGATGCCGATGTACAGATGAAAATCGCCTTACAACAAGTGACAAAGAAAGTCGCATTGCGCCCGCACGGTTATGCTGCTAAACTCCGAATACCGTGGACGTTGCTTGGATTTGATAAACCGCCTATCGAAGACAACAGCATCACCCGTTTAGGGATGACCGTTGCCATACTTGACGTTGATAACGAGTACCGGCTTGAAGAAGCAACGCTCATCGCCACATCACAATTCCGCGAAATGAACCCGGCGTCATTTGGTGAAGCGGTGGTAATTCCCGCCGACAGATTTTATGGCGAGTCGCTTAACATTTATACCGACTCCCTCTTGAAATATCTGAATGAGCTTGGTTTCTAACCGTTCATGATTATCATTGACGATAACATTCCATTCCTTGGTGAAATTCTCTCTCGCCATAGCTCTATCCTTGTTTTGCCCTTCCGTAACATCACCCAACAACTGCTTGTTGAAACCGGCGCGACTGCACTGTGTATCCGATCAACACTTCAGGTGAATAAGTACTTGTTGCACGGTACGTCAGTCAGATTTGTTGGAACAGCAACAAGCGGAACAGATCATGTGGATTCAGAGTATCTCAGGAAGAGTAATATTCAGTTCGCCGATGCTCATGGTTCGAACGCACAGTCGGTTGCAGAGTACGTGTTGTATTCGGTGCTTAGGTATCAACTGCAATCATCAGTTCCACTCCAAGATACCGTCGTAGGGATAGTAGGTATCGGTGCTGTCGGTTCACGTGTTGCCATACTGTTAAAGAATCTCGGAATGAAGGTGTTAGTGTGCGATCCGCCGCGTGTTGCAAATGGAGATTCTCTTGATATGTATGGTGTTCCATCAACACTTCTTCAGATTCTTGATTCGGCTCATATTATTACGAATCATGTACCGTTGGTCGAAAGTGGTCGTTATCCTACTGTGAATTTGTTTAGCCGTGATGTTCTACCGCTTTGGAAACGTCCTAGATTGTTCATTCATACCTCGCGCGGTGGAATTACCGACGAAGAAATGTTGATACAGCTGCACATGACCCATGGAACGATGTTGGCAATAGACACATGGTGTGGTGAACCAACTGCAATCAATTCTGAATATCTTCAACGTGCCGCTATTGCCAGTCCACACATTGCCGGACATAGTGCAAATGCTAAACTGACCGGCTCACTGATGATTGCCCGTGCTTATGCCGCCTTTGCCGGTTGCTCACTTGATACATCGATGATTACCGATGTACTCAATGACAATCCGCCGATAGATAGTATATCCGGTAATACACCACGCACCTACAGTGAGATGCATACACTCGTGGACAAAATCGAGAGCCACCGCGCAATCAGTGCTGTTACGCGGCGGTTCAGCAACGATTATCCGCAGTCCGATAGGGCATTCACATCAATTCGCCGCGACTATGTTAATCATTGGGAATGTATAGCAGACCCATCTGCAGCATGTGAATAATCCTATGCTGCATTTTTGATAAACTCCAATCCTGCATTTTCTGAAACGCGAACAGTCAATGTGTCGCCACGCACTATATCTGCGGCAAGCAGTTTCATTGCCAGCGGGTCGGCGAGCGAGCGTTGAATCGCCCTCTTTAACGGACGTGCACCATATTGTGGGTCGTAGCCGACTTTTGCCAGCCAATCCATTGCTTCGTCATTTACGATGAGTTCAATTCCCTCTGCCGACATTTTTGCTTGCAAACGCCGCACATGCACTGAAACAATCGTTCGGATTTCCGATAGTGTAAGTGGTTTGAATAATATAATCTCATCAATGCGGTTCAAAAACTCCGGTCGCATTTTCTGTCGCAAAAGTTCAATAATTTTCCCGCGTGCCTCCGTAACGATGGTATCACGGTTTTCATCCGTGACTGTGGCAAGTTTATCTTGTAGATACTCCGTGCCCAAATTCGATGTCATGATTATAATCGAATTAGTAAAGTCCACCGTCCTGCCTTGCGAATCCGTCAAACGACCGTCGTCCAACACTTGCAGTAGAAGGTTGTACACATCTCCGTGCGCTTTCTCGATTTCATCAAAAAGGACAACCGAATACGGATGCCGCCGCATTGCCTCGGTGAGCTGCCCGCCTTCCTCATAACCCACATAGCCCGGAGGCGCACCAATCAACCGCGAAACAGCATGCTTCTCCATATACTCGCTCATGTCAAGCCGGACGATAGCATGTTCATCATCAAAAAGAAACTCTGCAAGGGCGCGTGCCATTTCAGTTTTGCCAACACCGGTTGTTCCCAAAAAGATGAATGAGCCGATTGGCTTATTGGCATCGGCAAGCCCCGCCCGCGACCGCCTGATTGCATTCGATACGGTACGCACTGCATCGTTCTGTGCAATCACACGTTCATGCAACCGTTCTTCCATCGTAAGGAGTTTCGTCCGCTCGGTTTCAAGCATCCGCTGCACGGGGATTCCTGTCCACTTCGCAACAATTTCGGCAATGTCGTCGGCATCCACCTCTTCTTTCAGCATTTTACCTGATTGTTGAACATCGGAAAGTACAGCATATTCCGCTTCCAATGCCTTTTGAATATCTATCAGTGTGCCGTACCGAATCTCGGCTACCTTGCCGTAATCTCCGTTGCGTTCCGCCTCGGAAGCATCATGCTTTAAAGCTTCTATTTCCTCCTTGTATGTGCGGATTGTTTCAATGTGGTTCTTTTCCTCACGCCATCTGCTGCGAAGTATGTCATGTTCCGAGCGCAAATCCGCAAGCTCTCGGTCAAGCTCTTCCAACCGTTTTTTTGTGGCATCAAGTGTATCATTGTGCGTCATGATTTTATATGAGTTTGATTTTTAGTAAGTAATAAACCGAATAATGTTCAAGCAGCACAAGTAACGAATAAGCCGCGACTTTATGAAAATGAACAAAGCACTACGCAGTAAATTTGCCGCCGATTAATCATATTTGGCAAAAAAATCATGATAGACCCGACCCTTAGAATGTTCATAATTGCAATTGCAAGCTACCTCATCGGTTCGATACCGACTGCAGTCATTATCAGCAAACAATTTTTCGGGTTCGACATCCGCGAACAGGGCAGCGGCAATATGGGCAGCACTAACGCATTCCGCGTCCTTGGCTGGAAGTGGGGCGCATTTGTACAAGTGGTGGATATTCTCAAAGGATTAGTTGCAGTTACGCTCATCGCCCACCTCATGCAAGACCAGCAACTGCCATTTACCAACCGAACTCCATTTGCTGATTTTACCGTTGTTCGGATTCTTGCCGGCTCATGCGCCGTTGTTGGGCATATATTCAGCGTATTTGTCGGGTTCAAAGGTGGCAAGGGTGTGAATACCGCAGCGGGAATGCTCATCGGTATTGCACCTATTGAGGTCGGTATTGCATTCGCAGCATTCGCTATTGCCGTTACGCTGAGCGGTTATATTTCACTCGGTTCAATTTGTGCCGCAATCATGATTCCCGGTGCAATGGCAATCCGCTACAATATCTTCGACGTGAACATCTACGGCTACCACACATTGATTTGGTTTTCCATCTGTGTATCATTGCTTGTGATTTACATGCACCGCGCCAATATTCGCCGACTGCTTGCCGGTACGGAGAACCGTTTTACCAATCTCCAGATATTCAAAACCAAAGAGCCGGATAACTGAACGGATTTATCATTCAATCAATCTATGTTGTCCATCAGCTAAAGAAGATGGCTATGTTTTTTTTTGATTGCAATGCCAAATCAATAGCAGTCGGCTACAGCCGACTGAATAGAGAAGAATGATTGTATATCACACATCCCGCGATTTTGAATTTGAAGTAAAGCGACTCCTTTCTATTTTGGAACAGTTCGTCCGTTGAAGGACTACAATCATTTGTTGCAGCGGCTCAAAGCGGTTGCATCTGACATTCGTAATGAATTGGGGGACTGTATGATTCGGCTTCGTTTTTATCTGTTGATTCCTATTGTGTTGTTATATGCTACAGCGCAGAGTTCGCTGGCACAACTATCTGTGAATTTGGTGATGCCAAGCCAAATGCCGGAGCGTGTTCCTGCGTGGACGGAAGAACTGAATACACAGATTCAAGCGGTGATTACCAACTCTACACGCGAGCAGTTCACAAATGTCCGACTCTCGGTGACGGTGACAGATATAGACCGCAACCTTGTGATACTTCGCACGAAGGATAATGATGCTGCAATGCCGCGTTTCACCGTGCCGCCGATGGGTGCGGTTACACGGTTTGCACGGGATATCATCAGCCGTCGCGCAATCATGTACGACCCGAATATCGAGCGCGCAATCATCACGACGAATTCGATTCCCGAAGGAAACTATGAGTTCTGCATTCGTGCTATTGACGAGCAGGGAAATCCGCTCTCCGCACAAGACCGTATCTGCCGACAGTTTATCATTGCCGTTCCCGATCCGCCGCAGCTTATCAGTCCGGCGAACGGCGAGTCCGTCCGGCGCGAGTCACTGCCGTCGTTTGTGTGGACGCCGCTTGCGGGCACAGTGCAAGGCGTAGTTCCGCGCTACAGGATAAAGATGGTTCCGGTGTTTCAAGGACAATCGCCCCAAATGGCGTTACAAACAAATCCGGTTCTATTAGATAAAGTTGTTCAAGGAACAAACTACCAGTACTTGCCATCCGACCAGCGGTTGAATACGTATAGCGGTACGGTTGGCTATGCGTGGCAGGTGCAATCGGTACGCAGTGACAACGACCGGCAGTTTTTGGGACGCAATCAAGGGCTAAGCGAGATATTCACGTATGGATTGCTTGGCGATGCCAATCAATCATCACCAAAAGAAGAAAAGAAGCGTGACGGGAAGAAACTAACCGATGATAATTATTCAGCACCGTCCACCATTCCAGCGTCGTCAATATCCGGTACGGTGTTGTGGGCATTTCGGAAAAGTGAAGGTGCAGCAGCTACGCCTCTCAGTTCCACATCTTCAAAAAACGTAGCAACGAACGAGCAGATTGGACTTGGCAGAACGAAGAATATCACTATTGGAAACCCCCTTGCCGGCACGGGAGACCCGAATGGAAAGAAAGGGTTTATATTGAAAAAAGGTGTGGCACTGCAAGAAGGCGAATCATTTTTCCCGATGCATAACGCCACAGTAAAGTTGATTGCAACAGGCATGTTTGATTCACTGACTACGAAGAGCATTGGTGGCGGTAAATCAACGACGTCGAGTGTCACGAAAGTAAAGACCATACTGCTTGGCACTGGGAAAACCGACATGAACGGGAAGTACACCATTACGTTTGTCTCACCTGTACTATCACTCCCTGTAAGTGGCGGCATTGCCTACGATAGCGCGGCGGGAACTGCAAAACTCGGTGGCGGCAACAAAGGTGGAAATTCCGGCGGCGCAAAACAAATTGAAGGTATGGTGATTCCGGAGATTGTGAACTACCGGACTATGAGTGTTGCTGTGATTATTGAATCGCTCTATCATGTGTTCGAGAGCGATACCTTTACAATCAAAGAGCAACTCAAGCAGAATATAGATGCAGGGACAGTACGCGGACTTGCACGCTCGTACCGGTTGAAGCCGCAAATTGTAGCGAAACTCTCCGGTAACAATAATGATATTCAACTCTCTCCCGGAACACTTTCGTTACAACTGATGCGGGCAACGTCGTGGTATGCACTGAGCAGTTCGTATGAAAAAGAAGGACGGCTGCAGCCACATGCAAAAGCGACTATTCTGCTTGACTCGAACGATGTCATCTACAAGAGTTCAACGGGGGATGGCTGCACAAATCTCTTTGTGAATGATAATGCGTTGGGCGATGTGTATTATGTCCGAATTGCCGGTAAAATCAAACTGCCCGGCTGGGATGAGCCGATACCGCTTGATACAATGCTGACAATGTTCGCATTGCGTGAATCGCTGATTCCAAAAAATGCTATTGCGGAAGTTACCGTCAAGTTCACCCTTTCGATTACCGACCGCTCGTATGTGCGAGGTAAAGTATTGCGGTTCTTGGATAACGGAAGTGCAGAACCACCAGGTGAGTTGCCTGTTGTCCTCGTTCCACATTCTGGTATTTTTTCCGATACGACCCGGTTGATACAGACAATTGCTGATGCCACAACAGGTGAGTTCATTTTTACAGATGTGCCTAAAGGAAGCTACTTCTTGCAAACAGCGGCAGCAACGATGTACGTGGATGCAAGTGGACATCCCTTGGAGTTCTATGCAGCCGACCTGAACCTGAATGTTCCCCGCGTTGTGGATACCACGATCTTCATCATCACACCCAACACAGCGGTTGCCGGACGTGTGACAAATGAAATCGGCAATGCTATAAAGAAGCAAGCGAAAGTCACCGTGACGAACGGAACATTTAGCAATTCGTATTACTCGGATAACAGCGGAGGCATTGCATTCGTCGGGCGGTTTGGCTCGAATATGATTACTGTGAAAGCACCCGGTCATACCGATAAGATTTTCCCGTTGTATATCGGTTTTGACAAGAACTACGGCACGCCGCAATCGTTGATTGACGATTATATGAAAGACATGCAGGAAAAGATTAAGAAAGCGGCTGATGAAAAATCAAAGAATGGCGGTAAACAGTATCACACTCCTGCACAAAAGTTGAAGGATATTTGGGGAGATGACCGTCAGTTTGAGAAGTTCACAAACGAACTGATGAGCAATCCCTCCATGAAGATGACGAAGGATAAAGGCGCCAACCCGTTAGAGTCGTATTCGCCAGTGCAAGCGGGATGGACCAGTACGAAGGCGCGTAACGCTTCGGTGCAAAAGAATGACGGCACGGGATATTCACAAATGGAGGTGAATGCGTTTGGAGGTTTATTCGACGCGCTGTTCGAGGGGTCGGGTCCGCTGATGGGCGGCATGAAATCAAAAGGAAAAGATGCACTTCTTGAATCGGACGATGGCACTACGCCGCAAATCATTGACTTGGGTGACATTAACCTGAACCGCCGCACAAAATTGCGTGTGATTGTGATGGGAAAAACATCATCCGGCTCGGTAGCTTTGAAAAATGCGACCGTTCTCATTGAAGGTGCGAACCTGACGGTGAAAAAGAATACGGATGCGAGTGGCGTTGCGATTCTTAGTGACATTCTCCCCGGAAATGTCAGTGTGCAAATCCTGCAACCCGACGGCTCAAACTACACACCGCAAGTTGCCGACGTAGCCATTGCACCAAGCAAGGACTCCACATCAATTACTGTTGAACTTGTCATGGGAGGGTGCATTCGCGGAGTTGTGAAAGCGGATAATGGTACTCCGGTTTCGGGTGCGGTTGTTCGTGTTGCAGGATATGAACAAGCCAATGTGCAATCCGCATCCGATGCAAATGGAAACTATACCTTACGCGGGATTCCAATACCTGTCATTGCGGGAGGTTCGCGGAGCATTATGGCAACAAAGGAAGGGTATCTTTCAGGTCAATCATCAGTGACTGTGAATACTAAGGACAGTACCTGTGCAGTTCAAAACTTCAGTTTGAAAAAAACTGCATTCAGTTGTACAACACTCTATGGCTTTCCCGTTGAGATTGACACCTATAACGAAGCGACGCAAACCGTGACAGGTGCATTCGTGAAGGTACAGGGCAATGACATATTCTCGATTGCTGCAGATGAACGCTTACGCTTCAAAGACCTGAAAATTGAGATAGTGAACGGTGTTGCAAAGGCAAAGGAATTAACATATACACTTACGCTCGTACCCAATCTCGACCTTCGCGCATTCAAGGCAGTACCTATAACTGTTTTAAGTCCAGAAGTATCGAATAATGTCATTCGTAGCGGCGCGAAGTCGGCGAAACTACGGTGGAATGACTTTTTCCCGTTAGGGGATATTGCGTGGTCGGGCGTGACCCAAGCCGCATTCTACCTAAGCACTAACGATGCTGCCTCGACACTCAATCTGTTTCGTGCGGCAGATAATGTAGCATTGCCTGATGTATCGAAAGGTCTTGTGTTGCTGCACGACGGCGCAAAGCAATCTATCAATTTGTGGAGTACGACAAACGTTGAGTTTACGTTGAATGGTGCGCGCATACAAAGCGACGGCATTCACCTGAAAGGAATATGCAAACTGCCGGGATACAAAGACATCGCTGATAAGCAATTCACCATCAATGAGATTCATCTGAAAAGCAATGGGGGTATTGGAAATATCTCGCTATCAACCAACGCATTCAATCTCTCGCTCGGCACGGTGTTCACATTCACAGTTAATACGCTCTCACTTACGTCGTCGTCGTTCACCGTAGGCGGCAAGGCGAAGTTTGCATTGGGTGATGTGCTGCAATTGAATAACGTGGAATACACTGGATTGGAGATTGGCGCGAACTCGATTAAAGGCGGCACAATCAATATCCCAAGTGGTACGATAAAGTTTTTGGATAAGTTCACCGTCACGCCTCCAACGGATGCGATGTCGGTATTACCCGTTACATTTGGTAAAGAAGGTGAGCGCTATTTCATCCGTTCAAAAGAATTCTCATTAGGCGGGCTGTCATTTTTCAAGCAGGGAATCAAAAGCAAGTTTCAGGCATACAGCGACGGCGCATTCAATGTAATGGTCATTGGCAGTGTGAGTGCGAATTTTATGGATATCGCTTCGGTACAGATCGACACACTCATCCTTGATAATAAAGAATTGAATATACGCGGTGCAATGCAGCTTTCAATACCCAATGTGCTTGCGATTAAGGGCAGCGGATTCCATTTTCCAAAGAACGGCACACCGTCGGTTGATGAAATCAGCACGTCGCTTGATGTCGGACCGTTGCATCTAGCAATCAAGGGAATGAAGTTCGGCTCGAACATGTCGGCGTTTGATTCATTCGGAAAGGATGGTGATGCAAAAACCGGATTCAAGGTGGAGAATATCGAAGCGGATATTCCCGGAACGCCGCTGAGCTTCAAGGCGGGTTTCTATTATTTCAGCGAGAGCAGCGGGGTGGCGTTCGGAATGCGGGTCATGCTGAAAAACTCGCCTGCCATTGTTCCTGTCGGTCCGGTCACGGTCACTCTAACCGGCGGCGGATTTGATGCGAACACAGCATCGAGTGCATATTCCCTCACGCTCTTCTCGTCAATCTCGATTGCAAGCGCAGATAAACTGATTGCACTTACACCCACGGAAATGACCATCGGCTACAGTGCCTCCGGTGGACCATACGTATCGGCAAAGACCGTCGCCGCTCTGTTAGATGGTTCTTGCGCCGTTGGCAAAGCATCGCTGATGATACAATTCAGCAAGAAGTATATGTCATTTACTGGAACGGTTACATCTGGTTCATTGATTCCGGGAGTGGATGCTCAGGCAAATGTACAGTTCACTGTAAATGGCGAGAAAGGGTATGTGTTTATCGGCGGCAGTTGCAATATCACAGCACTTGCAGGAATGGTAAAAGGCAATGCAGCTATTGCAGTCGGATATAATGTACCGCGAAGCGACGTACCCTACACCTATCAGGATGCGTTTCCGGCGGGATGGATAAACGGCGGAGGGACATGGACAGGATTAAGTGCTACCGCATCGGCAACGATTGGAGTAACAGAGGCGAATGCAAAGTGCGTAGATATATGGCTTTGCAATGCCTGTGCATGGTATGGTGCTAGTACTAATGCGGGGTTCGGGATTGAGTTCACGAACAAAGGCACATTGAAAGAGTTCTATTTTTCGTTCAATTCCGCTTGGGGTGCGGGTGCCAAATGCGGTTATGCGCGTGCTTCTGCCGGTTTAGGTGGTGGCTTAGCCGGAGGAAAGAAACAACAAGGATGGTACTTCAGCGGTTCAATTAGCGGGGAAGCGGAGTTGTGTCTGGGATTATGTGCCGACCTTGACATTGGTATCGGTATCAACTATTCCGAATGGGATGGCTTTAACTGGAGTTTGGATTTGTAATTCTGAGATGGATATTGCACCGGAGAATACTATGAACAAAAAACTATCAATACTGCTTGTGCTGCTCTTCCTTCTCGAAGGACATACGTTGTTGGCGCAAAAGAAATCACGAAGCATCCCGCCGTTGCCGGTATTCACAGGCGAAGCATATTGGAAGCCGGGCGAAGGTGTGTATGTCTTTACCGGTTTTACAAGTGCGGGAGGTGGAAGCGATACCATTGAAGCAGTGGTGCAGCGTTCCATCGCTGGTGCTCCATTGAGTGATGCATTCCGTGTGAAACGAGCCGAGAACATAGATGACGTGAAGCGAAATGGCGGTATGGATATGGTGCAATCATTGAAGCAACGACTCAACGTCACGGATGATAACGACGTGTGGAAATGGATGCAAGAACGCCGCGACATCCGAGTGTACATCGGCTATCTCTTTGATGTCCGCCTGCGTGCCGCGTTGGGTTTTGCAGGGCTTGATGCATCAGCAAAAGAGATTGCAAACGGCACAGAGTTGCGATACAAAGTGAAGTACATCTTGAAAAGCGGCAGTTCGGTGGATGGACCGACTGTCACGCTCAATGCTGGAGAACCTCCGCGAATACAAAAGCCATTGTTACAATATGTCACATCGCGTGATTCCCAATCAACAATCCGGTTTGTTTCCGGCGGTGCTTCATCGCAAACAGCGTATGCGGCAAATGTCTATCGTGCAACCGATGAAGGCGTATTCGAGAAGCGTGACTACGTAACACCAGCCCGGAAGAAGAATGACTCGGTGTATTATGATGTGATTGATAATACAGAACCTGAAAAACTCTATCGCTATTATATCGTTCCTTTCGATGCCGTTGGCAATACAGCAATGAACAGCGATACTGCCTCAACACTCTCGCTGCATGACTCACGTATGCCTACTGTTCGCAACGCATCTCTAAGTGATGTTCCACAAGGAATCAGGATTCAATGGAGTCCGTTGCCGCCAAAGCCATATTGGGCGGGGATTGAAGTGGCTCGTCGGCAGGAAGGATTCGAAGAGTATGTGGTAGTTGATACGGTTGCCGCTACCGACACCGTGTTTATAGATAAAAATGTACTTGTCAATACGCACTACTCGTATGCACTGCGTTCGCTTGCATTCCGTGCGAAGAATGATCCGCCGTCGGTGTATGTGATGGGGATGCACACCCAAAACCAACGCGAACCGCTTGCCCCCTATAATATCACGACACAGCAAGAAGGCAGAGGCGTCCGTATTTCGTGGGAGAAGACCAACGATCCTGTATCACGCGGGTGTATTGTGTATCGCAAAACGCGGATGAGTGATCCGTTTGCCGCAATCAGCAAAGTATCGAATGACACGACATTTTTCGATAATGACACGTCACTGAACGGACGCATTGCTTACATCTATACAGTGCGTTCCATCAGCTTCAGCGATAAAACATCAAGTGAAACCAAACTCGTGTATTGCCGACCGAACCGCGTCTCGCCTATGTATGCGCCGTTGGCACCAACATGCTACTACGATGGCGGCATGATTCGCCTGACCTGGCGGCAAGACCCTACCGACGGCACAACACGCGGCTTTCACATTTGGCGACGCATAAAACAAACCGCAATGCCCGATGCTGCAATGTTTGCTACTAAAGCGGCTGCGAAGTACGGCTTTACAAAGTTGAACAAGGATATTATCCGTTCCATTGACTTTGATGATGTGACGGGAAAGGAAGATGTGGTATATGAATATGCTGTGTCGGCGGAAGACATGTTCGGGAACGAAAGCCCGCTCAGCCAGTTACTTGAGTTCACGATTCCCCAAATCGAAATCGCACCGCCATCAAAACTATATGCTCAACCCACAGAAAAAGGGGTGGAACTGACGTGGAGCAAACAGTTCAACCCCTTACTTAAAGAGCTCCGCATCTATAGGCGAGAACCAAGCGGAGGTGAACCGACAATGTTAGCCACAATTAAGGGCGATACACCGTACTTCTTCGATTCAACCGCCAAACGCGGCACGGATTATTTTTATTCGATTATCTCAGTGAACACTAAAGGCAAAGAAAGCCCGCGAAGCAGGGAAGTCCTTGCAGAAATGGTGAAGTGATACCACTGGATTAGCTTCCCGTGAGCTGCTTCTGTTGTTCCATTTCATACTGATGCAACTCTTCTACCGTTGCAAAGTGGCGCGGGCGTCCGCGTGAACGCTTGCCATAGCTGACATACGCTGCGATAACGCGTAACTGCTCGGCACTGAAAACAAACTTCGGCTCTTTGGGCATTCCCGGCTCTGTTTTCTTTCTCTTGCGGACAGGACGCAGCAAGCCGTGGTTATGCTCCACAACAAGGTTGATAACCAAGTCCCAAAGCGCTTCAAACGGAATGATTTCCGACGGGTCGTTCATAGCAACGGGGTCGTTCTTGGTATCTATCAAGTTGATCATGAATTTGCTCAATACACTGATACGGATTCTTGACGTATCAAAATTATGAGTAGCAAGTTCGTTGATCATTTTAATCACCGACGAACTACGGAGATTCTCGCGCGTTGTGAAATTTCTAACATGATATTTCATAAGGTTCTCCGCTTCCGCCACAACATCATTGAGATTCTCATTCCGTATCGAGTGCAAAAACTTGAGGAAGCGGAACGTAGCATTAATACCTTTCTTGTCGTCTTCATATACCTTTGCTTTTTCCGTGTACATCTCATAACTCACTTTTGAAATCGGTGATTCCTTGAGCAACGCTTTCGGCATGAAGAATTGCA
>JAEUSO010000290.1 GCA_016788605.1 Candidatus Kapaibacterium sp.
CGTTCAAAGTTGATTTGAAGAGTTACACGAACTACTACCCCTACGGCATGGCGCAGCCCAAGCGCGAGTGGGGCGCAAACTACCGCTACGGCTATAATGGAGTTGAGGAAGACGATGAGTTGAAGGGAGATAAGAACTCCCTCAGCACGTACTACCGATTATACGACCCGCGCTTGGCGTTGTGGTTGGGCATAGACCCCGTGGTGCATGAGTCGGAAAGCCCGTATGCGGCAATGGGCGGGAACCCGATCCTCTATGCCGACCCAAGCGGCGCAGAGGGGGAAATACAAGAGTTCACGTCGGATATTTCAGACCCGAATAAGAACAAAGACCTTAATGGTCTAGCGAATGGAACGACCGTAAAGTATAACGGGAGGGACATCTATAAGGATGAAGGTAAATGGGCATGGACGGTTAATGTAAAAAGCGTAGCGGAGGTAACAGGTGAAAGATCGGGCAAGACACAGACCGTAACCGACAACCAGCCCCATAGCGAAGGTGAAAGCGGTTTTATGGGTTCGGCATATTATCATGCAGGGCGTTGGTATGATGAGAATGCGTATCGTGATCTGATGTGGTCGGCAGTTCGGATAGCACGGAATCATCCGAGCGCACAGGGAATGAAGTTGAGCGACATAGGATTCACGCCGCAAAGTTTGCTTGACCCGAATAATTCAAGTAACCACTTTGAGTTTTTAGGACAAGCGGATAGGGAGTTGTTCGGAACGAACGAGCGAGTAGCTTTTGGTGATGGTTCGAACCCATATTTAGGTGAGTTGTATGCGCCAAGTAATACAGGTATGGATGGTACTGGTTTAATGGCAGTATGGGGATGGGGTGGTTTAGGTAGGAGTTTAGCCAGAGGTTTATCACGAAGTTTAATTGGTGCTATAAGTAAGAAGGCGGTAGCTTTGGAGGTAGCAGAGACACTTGCTCCTGAAGCTGGTATGGGGGTAACGAATGCAGGTGAAATGCTCGGCAACTTTGGCATACCAAAATTATACACCTACACTAATGGCGGAAAAAGTGTTTTTGTTACACCCCACGCAATGAAACATCTTGAAGAACTTGCTGCTAATGGAGCTAAGTTAGGATCTGATTATTTAAATCTACTAGGACAAATACACCAAAAGGCTTTACATTCGGCAATAGACGATGTGTTATCTCGTGGAGCTATTCAATTTAGGAAAATGTACTATTCAGGCGGTAATGAGATAATGTTTGGTGCTCCAAGAACAGCAGGCGAATTACCAGCAGTTATTCACTTTAGATAAGACAATGAAATTATATTTTAATAAAACTGCCCAGATGCCATTTAGTAAACTTATTGCGTACAGTTCACTAAATCCTATTCCAGCAATACTGAAATTATCAAATGATGCATTATTGCCTGACACTATTTATACAAGAAATTTAGCAGGAGAAAATTTTGTTGAGCTCAGATTTGATAGGCATACAAAAAAATTATATGATATTACAATTGTAGCTGTTCAAGAAGATACAGTTAAGGTTGTAGATAATGATAAAATTGTCGAAGAAGATTTTTATAACTGTTTTATTGCAGATGATAGTATTATGGAAATTTCACAACCTATTACAGTTTTACGTTCTAATAGTTCATTGTGTTTTTTTTGGGGTAATCAACCCTCACAGACCTATTCAATAGCTGAAAATTGCATAATAGGAACAGATAATGAAAAAGAATTATGCTCTATCTTTTTAGTAAATCTAAGCAATGAATTGATTTACGAAATATTAGGGTTTTAATGTAAATTCTAAAACCTCAATTATCCAAACGCCAGGCTTTTAGCTTGGCGTTTTACTTTCAAGTACAGTCAAAAGTTCAGCGAAACGCTCCTGACGAGTACAATACTATGATGCCCCCAAAAAATTAGAACAGGTAGTAAAGATGGAAGATGAACGTACCTCGAAATGAGTGGAGTCAATAACTTCCCTATCGGTTCTTCGCCCGCCGCCGCCAGTATTCTTGAAGCCGCGCCGCTAAACCGGTTCTTTGAAAATGTAACGCCCTTTCCGGCATAGTGCGGGTGGTGGTGAAACGTGTGGTTCGGTGCCGTTTGCGGAAGCAAAACAACCATGTAATGAAAGCAAAACCAACTACTCTGGCTTAATGGATACAACCTTGTTATCCTTGAGAACCACGAGTTCGCTATTCTTCTGTTTTTTTGATTCAATCAGTTTCTGGTAGGCAATCTCAAGCCCCAATAGAATTTTCTGTTTTAGCTCGGCTTGTTGTTCAATTGTTGTCATAATAGTGCTTGAGTAATGTAAACGATGTGTTATCGAGAATAGTAAGATTTCCATCAACTGTTTTTTCGGCTATCATGTGGTGTTTACCGTAGGAGTTATCAAACAGCAGTGCGCCGTCAACTATTGGCAAGTACATGTCAAAGAGATTCTTAATCCCTCGCACATATCTGCGTTCGATAACCTCAGGTGCAATATCGTGTCCGCCTTCTGCAACTCTACTCTTTACACGTTCCTTTGCTAACTCGATGTTTCGTAGCCAAAAGAAGAGAAGTGTAGTTGTAAACCCCAATGTCTTTGCCTTTTCGATTTTAGTTTTGTGGCTTTTGGTAGCAAGAGTAGTTTCAAAAGCAAAACTCATGTCTCCGGCTAACAATTCATCAATTCTCTGAAGCATTATTTTCCCTGCTTCAAATGATACTGTTTCGGGTTGAAAAGGTGATAAACCTTTAGCTATCTCATCAGCATTAACGAACTCCTTACAGTTGATAATGTCTGGTAAAATTGTAAACGAAGCCGTGGTTTTCCCTGCCCCGTTACAACCAGAAATGATGAATAGATTTTTGTTTTTCATAGCACAAAACTATATAATGGTACTATGCATCGTGCAAAGAAAACACAATAATATCAAGCACGGGGTGCTACACGATGTTTTTAATGTATTGAAGTATTTGTAGCAGTGTGCGTCATGAGCACTTCGCTGAACTCATGACGGAACTTAAAAATGAAGAAATAGCAACAATGGATAATTTCGGTGTCAATGGATATGCCATAGAATATCAAGATATTCATAGTAGCAATGAGTATCAAGGTGTTCTACGCGAAGTCGATCCTCTTATGGATGATTTCTATATAGGATCAATGAATAATTCAATTAAAACAATTATTGCTACAAATAAAGCCCAATCAATAGGATTATCTTATATCAATTATACATCATATATTGATGTACTTAAAGTACTCAAGTATTGTGTTGATAGTATTTGGAACTATGAGGTTTTAACACTTTCCTCAAAATACCTTTACGATCGATTTGGCAGTATTCCGTCTGTAAACGGAGCAGAATTGATGGTGATGGGGTTTGACATTATTCCTATAGGTTGCTGGTCACTTTTAAAGGGATCTGTTCATTGTGTTGAGCTAAGGAAAAAGTATAAATTAAATGCGTTTGGCTTGTTGGATACATATGAGTCAGCCTCAGCATACATTGTAGATTACCACGAATTGTCAAGAAACGAGATGGTTGAGCCATATGAGGATTATCTAGGAGAGTTGTATACTGACATTATACAGGTGTCTCGAAGTAATTTAGCTTTGTTCCAGTAGAGTCGGTACACACGTACTATGTAGGCAACCAATCCATTTTGGTACATAATACCAGTCCGGGAAGCCAAATAGCGGTTCACGGAACACCTAGTGTATCAGAACAAGCCGCTGCACTTAATAGAGAAGCAGGAAAAAACACGATTACGATACAAACTCCTGATAAAATATTACATTATGATCTAGTAGGACCGCCACACAGAGGAGTATCAACTCCACACGTTCAACGTTCCCTACCAAATGTAAATCCCAATACAGGTGAATTGTTCATGAATAAAGACGGGAAATGGGTTCGCCCTATGGAACAACAAGACATAAGAGTAGTAAGAAATTACTTAAAGAGGAAAAAGTAATATATGAAAGTTAAAGAGGTCTGGACAGATAATGATTTTGAAGAAATGGGATGGCATGACAGTTACATACATGCCATCTCTTTTCCCTATGATACTCTTGATTTGAGTTTAGACATTGATTATCTATTCAAATGGGTATTCGATGATAAAGATAATATGTATGATTTTTGGGTATCACCATGTACACTAACTTTTGTCAATGTTCTAGATATAAAGATTGAGTTGAATTTTCAAAATTCTATCGGATTGTATATCGTTGCTATTTTGAGGGATAATCCTCG
>JAEUSO010000291.1 GCA_016788605.1 Candidatus Kapaibacterium sp.
TATTACAAACACATCGGTTATCTACAGCAACGGTCGTTGGCAACCAACGCTAAACAGTTTGAGTACGGCGCGTGCGTATCATGCTCTGATAGTAAGCAGGGATGCACAAAATCATTCTATCGTTTTCGCTATTGGCGGGTACACAGGAACACGTGTATCTGCATCATCTTTGGCATCTGTAGAAGTATTACAATTTAACGCCTCCTTATCACAATGGTCATGGCGCAGTATCGGTTCACTGCCATTCACAACCGGCGACTGTGCGGCAGCTTTCGACGGGAACGACCTGATAGTCATAAGCGGTGGCAGAATACAATCCTCCGTACCGATACATACAGGAATCCCAACCGCATTATCCGCCACAATAAGGATTTCATCGCAGACAATTCAAGCATTATCGCCAATGGCAACAGCGCGGGTGAATCATGCGGTTTTGATGATGAGAAGCTCATTGAACGTGCGGACTGTGCTTAGTGCAAACGGTGAGCAGACATCCATACCGGCTACAGAAATTCTTAGTGGTATTGCGTGGGATCCGCGAGCCAATCCACCGCAATTCCAGCAACGGAATGCAAGCAACTTCACCGACCGTGCCGACATTGCCCGTATGGTTGGCGGGTTGAATGATGCAAACCAACCGACGAACCAAGGCGAATGGTATGATGTGAAAAGTGGCTGGCGGTTTATGCCGCGTATGCAGACGCCGCGCTCGCACGCTCCGATACTTCATATCGCCGGATTGAACGACACATCAAGCGCATATCTTATATGCGGCGGGCGGACTACAGGCAATGTACAGACACCGAATTGTGAGATATTCGAAATGCCCGGCAATGGATCACCTAACGGACTTTGGGCTCAATTCAATAAAATGACTGTTGCCGCCGAAGAGCGAACGCTTGCAATCAACGGCGACAACCTTCCGCTTTTAGCCGCTGGTTCTCAAACCGCAACCGAACTCTCAGGATGTGAGATGTATCAACCGTTCAGGGCTAATAATCTTGATTTCGGTCAGCAGGAAATCGGCGGTGAATCACTGCGGTTAAAAGTAAGGGTTGAAAATACATGGTATCTGCCTGTCATGTTCCGAAACATGAGAACAACAACAGCCGAGTTCCGCTTGACAAATGCACGCGATTCGATTGTTGTACCCGCCAACGGTGTCTTCGAGATTGATGTCCGTTTCAGACCTAATACAATAGGCAGACGGACAGCGGTACTACGAATGGATGTAGGTCCGATGACGGTGGATATTGATCTCACCGGCGTAGGAATAACATCAACGATTAATGTACTGACATCGAGTGTTGATTTTGGGCGCAGACAATTAAACACGGATTCTACTATCTGTTTTAGAGCAATCAGAAATGATGGTAACGATACAACTCTCATTGACTCGATACGTATCGAACCACACGGAACATTTACATTACTTTCACCGGTAGGAAGTATCCGCCTTGCACCGGATAGTTCATTAGTTATTTGTGTCAGGTTCCGTCCAGATAGGAGAACAACATTTTCATCGGCTGCAATACTGCACATTGCCGACCGCAGCTATCCTGTATCTGTAACTGGTGTAGGAGTTCGCGCATTTATCAGCACAATACCCCTTTCGCCGTGCGATACACTGGCAATTCCGATTGGTGATTCACTAATCATACCGTTCAGAGTGGATAATCCGAGCGACCTTCCTGTTACTATCTCACGTATCACACTTGCATCAACGTTAAGTAATACTTTTCGTGTGCGCTCACCCCTGCCAATCACACTTCAACCAAACTCTTTTGCTATCATTGATGTCGTCTTTACTGCACAGCGAGAATCGGAAGAAAAGGTGACAGCAACATTTGTCAATACCGGTGACACAGCTTGCACTGCAACACGCTGTCTGTTGCCACGCAACCGAACCGTAACGTTTAATGCACCCGGTATCAACACGCTCACACTCTGCCTTGGTGATTCCACAACAGTGCCCATCGTGATTGAAAATCCAAGTGGTATTGATACAATGCGGATTGACTCGATAGCTATTCGCGGTATGAACGGTCGCATACTCACATCTACCCGTCACCTGCTACCACCGCGCAAGTCGGTGCTGATTGAGATACAGCTTGCACCAACAACACCAACCTCAACGAATGGCATTATTGAATGCCGAACACAGAATGGCATCTCAACACTACCATTTGTATTGAATATTCAACCCAGGATGGAATACCGCATTGCCAATACCGAAGCTACGCTTGCACAGCAATTTCTTGTCCGTGTGCAGCGCAGTGATGCAATCGCCGGTATAGCCACTAGTGCCGTTCGATGCAGGTACAACGGTTCGATGTTAACCGTTCGGGCGGTGCGGAATGTTGCGGGTAAAACATATATCAACGAGCAGTTGTCATCAATTCAACGAGTGTACGGTCAGGCAATACTCACGATTGCGTGGCAATCGCACCCGCTTCAACAAGATGATGTTTTCGAGATTGAGTGTGAAGCACTGCGTGGCAATGATGCTGAAACGGAGTTTGTCATTGATTCGGAGCGTGGCTCTCCCGTGTGTTCAAACACAACAACATCTTCGATAAATATCGAGCAACTATGCGGCGGGCGGAACGGATTTGTACGTACCGAGAATGTGGTGCAAATGCTGATGATGCCACAACCTGCATCGTCATCTGTTCAAGTACAATTGAGTTCTGTGCCGGAAGGCGGATGTGTACTCAACATAAGAAATGTACTTGGCGAGGTTGTTCATGAGCGCCGTATCAACAACACATTCGAGACGATAGATATTACCCAGCTCCCTTCGGGACTTCACAACGTCGAGCTTCACAGGAACGGACTCCTTCACAGTTCACAATTCTTACTTATTACACGGTGATACCATGATACTACGGTTTCTTATTCTGTTAATACTATCACTAAGCATATCATCAGAGCTAGTCGCTCAACCAACAGAACGGGAATGGCGGGACAAACCGATGAACCGTCTGATGTTTGGTGTCATGGGAAATGCTTCACTGAATATCCACCGAGGTACATTGACGACAACAGAAGGTATATTAGAATGCGGTCGGTTTGAGAATGCGACAACATTGGGTTGGACGGCAGGTAACACGGTTAATATCCCGATGACATCCGAATTGTCTGTTTCACCTCACGTGTACTTCCACAATGCGAATGCTGTTTTTTCAGCACTGAACTCTGTTACACCGCTTGTCAGTATTGGCAATGGTAATACAGTTCCAATGTCCTCGACACATGATTTACAAGTATCGCTCCATTATTTGATGGTGGACATACCGGTACGTTATTTTCTCAACAAGCGTACATTTCTGTCGGCAGGTGTTTCATTCGGTACACCAGTGAATTCGTCATTTGAACAAAGTGAACGCATTACCTCACCTACAGGACTAACCTTTCTTGACGGCACAACAACACGGAAGATTTTTGCAGGACAATTTTCAGATACACAGGGCGCTTCATCAACGAGTCCGCTTCGGGTTGGGGCTATAGCAAGCGTCGGATACATTCTCCCCTTGAGCGAATCATTTGCCCTGACGGCGGAGTCAGGGTTTCAGTTCGGTATTACGTCGGTATTACAGGGTAATTCTTGGTCGCTTCATTCATTGCGCGGTGGAATTGGGCTATCATATATTCTTGAACCGGCGGCTGTGCCTGAACCGGTTATTGAAAAAAAGGTTGAAGTCCCTCCACCACCTCCCCCGCCCGTGAAAATAGCAGCACCGTTGGCAACAGTGGATGTGTTCAATGTCGAGCGCGGTCGTCAGGCGGATTATGCTGAAATCACAATTAATCAAACGATCGCTGTTGATGTGCTGCCGCTTTTACCCTATATCTTCTTTCAACAATCATCATCAACAATCGGAAACACATATCATAAACTTGATGCTGCATCGGCGGTGGAGTTTCGTGAATCTCAACTAAGCAACGACCAAATGGCGGTGTACTATGATGTCCTTAACATTATTGGTGCGCGGTTAAAGTCAATTCCCGATGCAACCATAACCGTAACTGGATGTATCGAAACAGAGGATGAACTCCGTACCAAAGGGTTGGCAAGAAAACGGGCGCAGGACGTTGCACGGTATTTGACCGAAGTGTGGGGAATTGCTGCGAACCGCATCCGTATAAAACGCACAATGCTGCCTGCGTATCCATCCGTGCAATCTATTGCCGATGGCAGAAATGAGAACAGGC
>JAEUSO010000292.1 GCA_016788605.1 Candidatus Kapaibacterium sp.
CCTATACCCTGTAGTTTTAGGAGTTTTAATGTAATCATATTTATCCGTTTCATTTCTTCGTGTATGATTAAATCGGGCTTTATGGAGTTTATCTCTGAATTTATAAAGAGTGTCAATGTTATCAAAAATTAACCGGCAGCCCGCAACATCATCCATTCTAACTAATTGCATATCGGGAAACCTATTAAGTTTATTAAAAATTGTTTTTCTGCGTTTGTGGCGTTGTCCAACAACAATAGTTGTGTTTTTAGTTCTATTTCTGAGTATCGCTTGAAATGTATTGAGAACAGCTCGATGTGCACCACGCCATTCATCGATAGCAACAAAGTCCTCCATAGTTGCTACGCCTTTTCTAACATTATCCCCTGCTCTGCTTACCCTTGATTTCGAGCCGCCGGGAAAGGTATTATTTTGTTTCATATTTATATTTGGCATTTTTTTTAATTTTTACAATGAACTGGGCGGTAGGCGAAGTCCGAAGGATTCTGTTCACCGCCGTGTTGTGCGAAACGCGCATAAATCTTTCCCGCAACTTAGCATCTGCTTTGATACTGCAAACGGTATTTGTAGAAAGCATAACGCCGTAACGCATGGATGAAATCGGACTGCGCTTTCCGGCAAAGCGAGGGTTATGGCGGAGCGTGATGGCGCGGTGCCGTATCAAAAAGAATGGCGAAACCTATCCCCGCTGACGCTCGCCGATTTGCTGCCGCCACATTGCGTAGTAGAGTCCCTTCTCGGCAAGAAGTTCGTCGTGTGTTCCCGACTCGGCGATAACACCTTTTTCAAGAACGTAAATCCTGTCGGCATGCATGATGGTGGAAAGGCGGTGCGCTATCATCACGGTCATCTGCTCCTTGCGCGATGAAATCTCGCGGATGGTATTCGTTATCTCTTCTTCGGTGATGGAGTCGAGCGCACTTGTCGCCTCGTCGAAGATGAGCAGGTCGGGCTGACGCAACAGTGCGCGTGCTATCGAAAGACGCTGCCGCTCGCCGCCGCTTACTTTCACACCGCCTTCGCCGATCACCGTATCAAGTCCGCGCTCGGCGCGCTCAAGTAATGACCCGCACGCCGCTTGCTCAAGAACGCGCATACATTCTGCGTCGGTTGCTTCGGGCTTCACGTAGAGCAGGTTCTCGCGTATTGTTCCGCTGAAGAGCTGGGTGTCCTGCGTGACAAAGCCGATGCGGTGGCGGATGGCATCGTAGTCAATCGCCGACCCCGCCACTCCGTTGTATAATACCTCGCCGCTATTGGGTTGATACAAGCCCACAAGCAATTTCACAAGCGTTGTTTTTCCCGACCCCGACGGACCCACAAACGCCACCGTCTCGCGCTTAACAATATGGACGCTTACCGAATCGAGCGCGTTGTGCTGCGCCGACTGATGCCGGAACGACACGCCATCCAACGCGATGGTCTCTAATGCGGCGATGGTTCGGGGATTGGCGGGCTTTGGTTCGGGCTGCATCTCTAAAATGCGCGTCAGGTTATTCAGCGATACCTCCGCTTCGCGATAGACATTGATGATATTGCCGAGTTCCTGCAGCGGACCGAAAATGAAGAACGAATAGATAAACAGCGTGAAGAGTTCGCCGATGGAAATCGTGCCGTAATAGACAAGCGTGAACATCAGAAACAGAATGCACGTGCGAAGGAAGTTCACTGTTGTTCCTTGGATAAAACTCAAGCTGCGGATGAAGCGGACCTTTTGCAATTCCAGACCGAGGATGCGGTCGGTAACACCGTTCAACCGTGTGATTTCCTGTTGCGCCAAGCCAAGCGATTTCACTAACTCGATATTGCGGAGCGATTCAGTGGTCGAGCCGCTGAGTGCCGTTGTTTCGCCGACGATTTTCTTCTGCATCACCTTTATCCGCTTACTCAACCGTGAACTGACAATGCCGATGAGCGGAACTGCACTAAAATAAATCACCACTATCAACCAATGCACCGTCAGCGCATACACCGTAACGAAGACAATACCGACAAGTGTGGCGAAGAGGATGTTGATAAACGCATTGAGCAGCCGCTCCACATCGGTGCGGGCTTTTTGCAATATGCTGAGTGTTTCGCCGCTGCGTTGGTCTTCAAACACAGAGTAGGGCAGTTCAAGCGAATGCTTCAAGCCGTCGGCATACATCTGCGCGCCCACGCGCTGCACAATGTAGTTGATGAAGTAGTCCTGAAAATTCTTCGCCACCCGCGAGACAAACGCCGCACCCACAGCCAAGCTTAAATACTTTGTCAGTTGCCAGAAGAAGTCGTTCCCCGCAAAGCTGTCGCGCTTCATAATCACGTTGTCAATCGTCAGCCGGAACACCTGCGGGTCGAGCAAGGAAAATACTTGGTTGACGGCGGCAAGCAGCAGCGTAAGCAGCACAAGCCACCGGTATTGTTGCAGATACGAATAGAGCAGTTTCACGGATAGGGTTTGGGGTTGGGTTTGGGAGAACTGTTGGCTAAAGCGTGGGGTTATTCCTCGTCGGTTGCGGGCAGTTGCAAGATGTCCATTTCGGGCAGCGCGCCGCCCATGATTCCTTGCAAGTCGCCGTGCAAACGCATTGTGTTTTTCATCATGCGTTCGATTTGTTTTTCGCGTTGCGACCAGAGTTTGTGCATTGCTTTTTTCTCGGAGTTCAGGTCGGATTGCATTTGCTCGAACGCCTCGACAATGCCGCGCACCCGCCCGCCGAATTCATTACTAGTAAGATAGTTATAGAGGATGTCCATTTTCTCGCTGCGTCCCTCGGCGGCGCGTTTTTGCGCGGCTATGCTTGCCAACGCCTGACGCAATGCTACGGCAAGCGGCAATGCCGATGCGATGTCGCACACCCACACACCGTTCACAAAGTTGAACCGCTCAACGCCATCGGGCAATGCGGTGCTGACAATCACGGCTACGTCGGCGCGGACTTCGTTCATGTCTTCTTTCAGTTTGGGAATCCATTCTTTGCTCCACGATTTGGTGCGCTTGAGTTCCCAGAGAATCATCCCGCAGGGCTGCATATTCTCCACCACGTTTTGCATGATGTCCGCGCCGCGAACTCCTTTGCCAACGGGCGTAATCGTATCGTACTTGAACTCGCGTTGCAGTTCCTCCTCAAGGTGCAGTTCCAATACTTCGCCTTGCATTTGCTGCGACCCCTGCTCGCTCTTGCGTTTCAGGTCGTCAATCAGTTTTTGCATATCGTGAATCTGCTTGTCTTTTTCTGCGTCGCGGAGTTTGAACTCATCGCCGAAGCTGCGCTCGAATTCCTCGCGGAGTTTGGTACGCTCGGCGGCAAGGCGCTGTTCGGCATCAAGCATGGCGCGGTCGCGTGCGGCTTCCGTTTCGCGCAGCAGACGCATCTGTTCAAGCAGTTCCTGTTGCGCGTCGTGGCGTTGTTGTTTCAATGCGGCGCGTTCTTCTTCGCTTGCGCGGAGCCGTGCCTCGAACTGTTCCTGCGCCTGTGCGGCGATTGCAGTGCGGAGTTCCTGCTCGCGCTCCGCCATGCGTTTGGCTGCATCCTCGCGGTCGCGGCGGAATTGCTCTTCGCGTTCACGGAAGCGGAGTTCCTGTTCATCCAATGCGCGGCGGCGTTCGTCTTCGGCTGCGCGGAGTTTACGCTCGTTGTCTTCTTTACTTTGTGCTACGGCTTCTTTGTATTTCGTGCGGTATTCTTCGGCAATCTCTTTTCGCAACGCATCTTCGGATTGCTTCCGCAGTGCGTCGTTCAGTTCAATCGTTGTGCCGCACTTGGGGCATTCGATGATGGTCTCGTTGGCTGACATGATACGGTCTGTTCATTTGTGAGTGGGCGAACATAGTGCCGCCCGCGCCAATGGCAATACGCTTGTGTAAAACCCTCTGCCATTCCGCCGGAAATACGGCTCATAATAATGCCGCTTAGAAACGCCGCAGGTTGTAGGTGAAGGAAAGCATGAAGTAGCGGCGCAGCACGTTGGTTTGCGTATCCTCGATGTAGCCCGTGCCCACGTTGCGCGAGAATGCGTTGTTCTGGTTGAGTCCGTCGAACGCTTGCAGTTTCAGTTCGCCGCGGTTGTCCCAGAACCGCTTGCCGATTCCGATGTTCAAAAGCGGCACGGTTTGGTTGAAGCCGCTTGCCAATCCGCGTGTGATGGTATAGCCCAAATCGCCGGTAAGCAGCCAGCCGTCCAACCATTCCGACGAATCCCGCAGGATGAATGTACCGCGAG
>JAEUSO010000293.1 GCA_016788605.1 Candidatus Kapaibacterium sp.
TTTCGAATCGCCCGTTACAACCAATGACAACATATTGATTAGCGTCCCGACTTCTTGCCTAAGTCGCGCACGTGTTTCACAATCTCCGGCAGATCGGCGGGTTTGATTTTACCATCCCATGCGGGCATCGCCGTTTCGGGATAATACGTGGTTGTGTGCAGTATCACATCGGTGAGAACTGAGTCGCTGGAGTATTTTTTATCGGCGAGTTGTAAATCGGCAAAGCCCAAACCGCTTGCGCCGTGGCAATGCACACATCCATACGAGTTATATGCTTTCTCTCCTGCGCTGGGATTCGCACTCATTGCAGGCATCGGGGGTTTGGGAACTGCGTTGCTTATTGAGGGAATTGTTTTCAGATACGCATAGATACACGAGAGTTCGTGGTCACTGACGTGGGCAAGACGACCCATCGGGTAGCGGAGCAGCGAGCCGTCGGGACGGAATCCGTGCTTCATCGTGCTGACGAATTGCGCCTCGGTCCACGCACCGATTCCGGTCGCTTTGTCGGGCGTGATATTCGAGGTTGGTACAAGGACTTTGTTGTAGTCGGGCATCATGTTTCCGCCGCCGTAATATCCCGCGCTCTTCGTCGGTGTCATGTCGTCGTTCGAGGCGAAGTCCTTCGAGTGGCAGGCAAAGCACGCGAACACATTGTCGGCAAGATATTCTCCGTACTTCACGCTGTTTGTTGTGTCGGGATGCGCTATTGCAGCCGTGGGATAGTCGTATGGTTTGAATGCGCCGACAAACATCAGGAACTTTGCAAAGAGTGATGCATCGGATTCGCGGTTCTGCACATCGGCAGCGACAACAAGCGGGTCGTCGCTTCGGAGAAACGAGATGATTGCATTCATATCTTGGTCGGAAACGTGCGGCAATTTCACCATCCAAGCGGGAACATACTTTTTCGTTTTGGGATGAATACCCGTCCGCAAGAGCCATGCAATTTCCGCATCGCTCCACGCGCCGATTCCCTTAGTAGGATGCTGCGTGATATTCCTCGAATACGCTGTGCCGAATTGCTCCGGCAGGTCTTGCATCAGCCGTCCGGTCAGTTGTTTGGTAACGGGGTCGCGGTGGCATTCCGCGCAAAGCGAAAGCACAAGTATTTTACCGCGATGAACGGACTCGGGTGTGGAGACCGATGTAAACGCCGGTAGGGCGACATCATACGTCGGGTCGGGGCGGAAATTGATATATGCCGCAAGGCAACCTGCAATCACAACAACAAAGCCAAGCACAATGCCAAGCCATTTCAAGACAGTTTTCATCTGATACCTGATTAATGTATAGATATTCCAAAAAGAGCGGTTCTACGCTCGAAATGGATAATGAGTTGCATCTTCTTTGAAGCGGAGTGAAATAGTTTCCCCGATGACATGATGTTCCGCTTCATGCAACTTAGAGATAATCATCCGTTTTCAGAAATTTTTTGATAAACACGATTGAAGGTCGCTGCCATCAACGCCGTGTAGTCAATACGCTGTGCGGGTGAAAGCATCCGCCGTATTTTCGCACACTTCACGGCGAAAGCCGACCATTACACCCACAAAAACTCATACTACTGTTTATGTCGCACCTGCTTGATTATATCTCCGCCAATGCACAACGCTTCGAGAGCGAACTCATGGAACTGCTTGCCATCCCCAGCATCAGCACCGAGCCGGAAAACGCGCCCGATGTCCGCCGGTGCGCCGAATGGCTATCATCACACTTGACCGCCATCGGATTGCAAAACGTTAAAGTGTTCCCAACCAAAGGACACCCGATTGTGTATGCCGACTGGTTGGACGCAGGTGCGGATAAACCGACGATTCTCTTTTACGGACACTACGACGTGCAACCCGTGGATCCGCTCAATCTGTGGACGAACCCGCCGTTCGAACCGACGGTGCGCGACGGCAAGGTCTTTGCCCGCGGAGCGACTGATGATAAAGGTCAGGTGTTCCTTCATGTGAAGTGTTTGGAGGCATGGTTAGCCACACACGGTTCTTTACCTGTGAATGTGAAACTCTTGATTGAAGGCGAGGAAGAAATCGGCTCGGCAAACCTTGAAGGATTTTTGGAAGAGCACAAGCAGATGCTCGCGTGCGACAGCGTGGTTATCAGCGATACTTCGATGTACCGCAAAGGTCAGCCGAGTATTGTGTACGGCTTGCGTGGGTTGTGTTATATGGAAGTTCACGTGCAGGGACCGAACCGCGATTTACACAGCGGCTCGTTCGGCGGCGCGGTGCAAAACCCGCTGAATGCGTTGGCGCATATTATCGCAAAACTGAAAGATGAAAACGGACGAATCCAGATTCCCGGATTCTATGACGATGTGATTGAACTTACCGCCGAAGACCACACGCAGTTCGCCGCGTTGGACTTTGATGAAGGGGACTACAAGCGCGCTGTGGATGTGGACGACTTGGGCGGCGAGCCGGACTACACACCGCTTGAACGCTTGGGTGCGCGCCCCACTTTGGATGTGAACGGATTCATCGGCGGATTCACCGGAACGGGGGCAAAGACCGTTCTGCCCGCAAAGGCATCTGCAAAAATCTCGATGCGATTAGTTGCCAATCAAAACACCGATGATATTGCAGCAAAGTTCACGGACTACGTGCAGAAGGTTGCGCCGAAAGGCGTGCGCGTCACCGTTGAAAATCACCACGGTGCGAATCCCGTTCTCGTTCCCCGCGACGGCTTTGCAGTACAAGCGGCGGTTCGTGCATTAGAGCGGGCATTCGGCAAAACACCGGTATTCACACGCGAAGGCGGCTCGATTCCGATAACGCTGCTCTTCTCCACCATCCTTAACGCACCGACAGTGCTAATGGGCTTCGGACTCAACAGCGAGAACGCACACTCGCCCGACGAGCATTTCGACTTGGAGAATTTCCATCTTGGTATCAAAGCATCGGCGTTGTTCTACGAGGAACTCGGGTAAATCACGTACACACATAAATCCACGAAACCTATTCCCATCCAATGACAAAACAAGAACTGCGTGTATTAAAGCAACAGGAGCGCGACGGACTTGATGCCGCATTACATAGCGAGTGGTCGCAGCAAATAGCCATGAACATTTCACAATGCTTTGAATACCAACGCTGCGAAACACTGCACGTGTATTGTTCGATGCGGAGCGAAGTGGATACAAAGCCGATACGCGAGCAGGCATGGCGCGACGGCAAGCGTGTTGTTGTGCCGTATGTAGCCGCTCAAGACGATATGCACTTGCACCATACCGAATACCGTTCCGGTGATGCGCCGGGAACTGATGCGCTCGGCATTCCTGTTCCCGCCGTTGTGCGCCCAGTAACCGTTGAGGAATTGCGCGAGTCACAAACGCTGATACTTGTTCCCATGCTTGCCTTCAACCAGCGGCTCTACCGCTTGGGCTATGGCAAAGGGTATTACGACAGGTTTCTTACAATCAACGGTGTGGCAAAGTTCGGTGTGGCATTCTCGTTTCAATTTGCCGATGAATTACAGCCCGAACCGCACGATGTTCCCTGCGATGCCATCGTCACCGAGCAGGGTGCAGCCCGCCGCATTAGTACCTCTTAATTACTCGTGTATGATTACCGAACATCCGTATTCTTTTGCAATCGCAGTTCTCTTTACCATGCTGTTGGCATCGTGTTCGGTGGCGCAGCAGCGTTCGCTTACTGATAAGGGCAGCGACAAATGCACATTCTCGATGGTGCTGGAAGGTCAGGAGCCGCTTTCGGGATACGGGCTTGATTCCACAAAGAACTGGTGGGCAACCACAACGCCCTTCACCGGCATGACGCGGCTCTACATCAACGGCAAGCCGACAAAGCCATATCAGGAAATACGCCGACCGCTGTTCTCGCACGATGGTAATCACTGGGCGGCATGGGCAATGATGAATAACCTGTGGCATGTACTTTTAGATGGCGTTGAGCAACCTGTTCAATGCACTTCCATCGGCACTCTTGTATTCTCCGGTGCGTCGCAGCAGCTTGTGTATTCCTACTACGACGGAACGCAGGAAGTGATTGTCTGCGGGCAACGCAAATACTCGTTCATCGGCAGGAGCAGTAACGTCTATGTGTCTCCGAATGCCGAGCGTGTCGCCTTTACAATAGGGCAAACCGGACTCAAGTCACTCATGGTGAATAACAAGCAGAGCACAGCGTTCGACGACATTCTGCCTATCGGGTTTTG
>JAEUSO010000294.1 GCA_016788605.1 Candidatus Kapaibacterium sp.
ATTCTTTGGTTTGCTCGTATTTGTAGCCGAAAATTTCAATACAAATCAGACCTACAACACTTGCAACGCTGTAACAGTATGATTTCAGGTCTTCAAATGTTTCGTAGCGCATTTGGGTAAGGTCGCGCTCGCATCCGTCAATGAGTGTCAGGAAATACTGTTTTGGTATGGTGAACCGTTTAATGACAGTACCTAACGGAATCAGATAGGGAAGCATGGATGTTCCGCTATAAAGCAGTTCAATCTCATTACGCCACCATTGCAGCCGCTCGCGTTTCTTCATAATCGCACTGGTTTCCTGTGTCGGTGCTTCATCAACGATGTCGTCAATCTGCCGGCAAAACGCATAGACAGTTTGTATCGCCTCGCGTTCATCCTTTGGTAAAAAGGAAAACGAGTAGTAGAAATTCGTCTTCGACTTAGTAGGCAGGACGAATTGCTCCGTGTCGGTAAGCGCAAGGTGGCTCATGATGAACGATGTGCGGTTGATTTGTTGAGTGACATTATCAGATACGAGACGGCATTGAACACGATAAACGGTATATCCCATAAGGATAGTGCCGGTCGGTTGTGAAAAATGGTACGTCCCAGACGTTTGGTCTTTTTCAAAATGCGTTCGCCTCCGGCAAGTGTCAGCGCAAGCTCAATTCGTAATCGCAACGACATAACGCTTTGCAAGAGTTTCCTGCCTTTGGTAAATTCTGAATCTGTCAAATCAATGAGTGTGTCGAGCATCTGCTTTGACTCTGCGGGGAATTTATGCCAAAATTCTGTGGTGTCAAAACTATTTCTTGGTAATCTGCAATCATGCAGTACGGATTGAGGCACATAGTATCTCCGGTTTGGTATGTCGCGGCTGAAATCCTGCCAAAAGTTTGTTAGTTGCAGAGCTGTGCAAATGTGGTCGGAATATCGTATTGTTTCCGCCGTCGCCTCGTTAAAAATATGCAGGACAATCTCACCGACAGGATTTGCAGAAAGGTTGCAGTACGCATACATGTCATGCCACGTTTCTGGTTGAGTGAAAACGCTGTCTTGCTCGAATGCCCGTAAAAGGCGGTGCAGTGCATCCACAGGAATTGAGCATTCGTGAATAGTCCGGTGAACGGCGCGAAACAGAGGATGAGCGGTTGTAGATGTGCCCAGATGTTCGTGCATCAACTCTAGAGAGCTGAGCCGTTGTGTGCGGTCGAGTCCTGTCTCGTCGGCAATATCATCGCCCATGCGCGAGAACGCATAAATGGCAAAGAAATGGTGCTGCCGTTCTTTACCAACAATGAATGACCCAACCGGAAAATTCTCATAGTGTTCGGTGGCGATGTGTTTGCAGAGTGCATAACAATCTTCTGTGCTTTCACAGGAAAATTCATCCCGCCCGAATGATGCAAGCAGCTTAGCGAATATTGATGAAGCAATTGCCATAGGTCATAAAAAAAGCCCCGCGAATCTGCACTCACGGGGCTTGGTACATAGAGTGGTTGACTTACAAGCCGTTGTTGAACAACTTTGGACGGTTGTCTTCAATTTTTGACTTTTCACGGACAGTTTGCATCCACATATAATATGCTGATTGCTTTGCCTGATTCATAAGGTCACTCTTCATCTTTTCCGATTCTGCCGCGAACTTTGAGTTGTCCGGTTGTACAAGTGATGTGAGTTGGGCGATGTAATAGCCGCGCTCTCCGCGAATCGCACCCGAAACTTTGCCTTGAGGAAGTTTCAGCGCAGCAGCGGCGAAGGGAACATCTTGACCCATATTCTGCAAGTTCCCGTCGTCTTTCAGCATTGCCGCCGAGCGTACTTCAAGCGTCGAGTCAATGCTCTTAACGCCGTCAAGCGAACCAGCAGCAGCAAGTTGTTTGGCAATCGCTTCCGCTTTCGATTTCACAATATCTAATTTTTTAATGCGTTGGAGTTTCTGTGTGATTTTGTCTTTCACATCTTCCAAAGCCGAGATGCCTTCTTCACGGGCACCGGTAACTTGAACAACCACGATTCCGTAGCCGCGTAATTCCGTCGGCTTTGCTACTTTACCAACGGGATTGGCAAAGGCAAAACTTGTCAGATCATACGAGCCGAGAATAGGGTTCGATTTCTCGAAATACACCGACTCGGTGGCGTTCTTCTTCAGGCGTTTAGCGAGTGTGTCGAAATTCACACCGCTCTCCAACTGTTCTTTCATTGCCAACGCATTACGCTGGATGTCTTTGCGTGTACTGCTTGAAATTGTTGTGCTGATCGCAATCTCACTATATTTAAGTTTTTCCGATTTCTTGTCGGTCACTTTGATAATATGATAACCGAATTGTGATTCAACCGGACCGACAACGGAGCCGACCGCCGCACCAAACGCCGCTTTCTCAAACTCAGGCACCATGCGCCCGCGGGTGAAGTAGTTCAAATCGCCGCCTGAATTCTTTGAACCCGGGTCTTGCGAGAGTTCCATTGCTACTTTGGCAAAGTCCTCGCCGCCGCGTACCCGTGCAAGTGCTTTTTCTGCTTCCGCTTTAGCACTGTCTTTATTTGCAGGTGAGCCAAAGTTGATAAGAATATGGCTAGCGCGAACCGACGTATCTCCGCCTGTTTGCCGTCCGTCCACACGTAGGAAACTGATAGAGCCGCCAACATTAACAGGACCGATAACAGCACGGTCGGGTAATGATGAGATGAATCCTAAACGTGATGGATCAATATCTTTTGTCAGGGCATAATCTTTTGTAACACCGCTGTATTCACCTAAGAAGTGTGTGAACACTGAATCACGTTGAGCCAAATCGGCGTATTTCGAAAGCTCGGTGTTGATTGTGTTGATTTTGTTATTCGAGCGTGCGGAATCCTCGCGCGAGGGAACAAGCGGAAATTGTACGTATTTAATTTTACGTCCGGGTTTTTGCTTGAAAAACTGTTTGTGCGACTCGTAGTATTTCGCTATCTCATCATCACTCACTTTTGCTTCTTTGTCCGAGACCTTCATTGCGTCAATCAGAACATAACTCACCGAACCTGACGTGTTTTGTGATGCAAACTTCCGTTTCAGAAATTCAGGAGAAATTGCAGAAGCATTGCCTGCCACCACCTGCATCTTCTCAGAAAGTTTTGTTTCCAAGACAGCTTTCTCAACACGGGTCAAGAAGTTTGTGATGTCTTGCTTGTTCTTTTCTTTTTGATCGGCGGGAATGTTCTGACGCTCAACATAACCATCCACATCAGTGATAACTTGCATATACAGATCGCGCATGAATGCGCCCGTCGAATCCTTAAATTGATTCTTCAAGAAGTCCGGCGGGTTTTCCATCATCACGTCGGCAATTTCTTCTTTGCTGACGGTGAGACCTGCTTTTTTTGCTTCTTGGCGGGCAAGAATTTCATTCACGAAACTATCCCACGCTTGTTGTTGAATTTGGTTTTCATCAACTTCCTGGTCTTCCCGACCTTGCTGTTTGTTGGAAGCTACTTGCTGTTCGCGTAAATCTTTCACGCGTTGCTCAAATTCATTGTATAAAATTTCATCGCCATTAATTTCGCCAATGACGCTTGTCGGTGATAACCTTGAGGTCATGTTAAGGGTATTAGCAATATCCATATCGCCGACAACCATCAAAACGATGAATGTAATAATTACCGTAGCAATAATGAACGGCGAGAGTGAGCGCATTTTCTGCAACATACTGTTGTGTACTCCTGAAGTGGTATAGTGTATTGTTTTTTTTGCTTTTTTTCAAACGAACGGCAAAATAACGGTAGAACTCGAAATACACAATGAATCTAACGGGGAATCGTAGCCGTCTGTAAATTTGATGCGCCGTGCGCTTAGACCATTATTTGGCTATGCAACGGATGGATTTACAGGGTTCCCATACTGATTCTGCGGTTATGCAAACGCAACGATATACAATTCATACTCTCGAAACTTGCCGCTTCGCTTTGGATGGCGGGGCAATGTTTGGCGTCGTTCCAAAAAATCTTTGGAGTCGCTCATACAGTTCCGGTGACAGCCAAAACCGGATTCCAATGGCTGCGCGGGTAATGTTAATTCAAGGCGAGGGGAGGAATATCCTCATTGATACCGGTAATGGAGATAAGCTCTCGGAAAAATTGCAGCAGATTTACGGCGTGGATAATTCCGAATACACACTTGCGGCTTCACTTGCCCGGTATGGACTCAAACAGAGTGATATTACCGA
>JAEUSO010000295.1 GCA_016788605.1 Candidatus Kapaibacterium sp.
AGCGCAGCGTCGGCGGGTGTGAATACCGTGAAGGTGCAGCGTATGGCTACGAATGATGTTCTTGTCAGCGCACAAACAACACTTGCCACAGCATCGGGTATTGCAGCAGGCGCATCGGCATTCCGCATTTCAGGCAGGGATTATTCCGTCACCTTCGACGGCACGGAAACCAACGAGCAGGCAATCGCTAAAATTGTTTCGGCTATCAATACCGATTCAAACAAGAATGTGACGGCTTCGCTTGTGAAAGACACATCGTCCACCGGTCGGTTATCACTCACCGCCACCGATACAGGCAAAGACAAAGCGATTACATTTACCGATACCGATGGTGTGCTGGCTCGCTTCGGGCTTACATCATCGTTGCAGCAAACCACCTCAGGCACACAGTTGCAGGCGCAAGGCGCACTAACGGATAAAACAACGGCAAGCACATTGAGCAACGGTAGCAAGTCGTTCCGAATCAATGGTGTTCAATTCACGGTTGCACACGCCAATGGCGATACCGCAGAAACATTGATGAACCGTGTTACAACAGCGATTGCGAACACATCGACATCATCCGTCACCGCTTCAACAGAGGCAGGCGGCGGTAATCAGATGCGGTTGAATATCCAAAACAACGCCATTGGCGGAACACTCAGTATCGAAGACACCGACGGCTTGCTTGCCTCATTGGGGCTGGCAGAGCAAACACTCCGCGACCAACGTACAACGGCACGCGGCACAGGTGCGGGATACCGTGCCGCTACAGAATATGATTTGAACTCGTCGGCACTCATCAATGGTATCGAAGTGACACGCTCGAAAAACACCGTAGATGATGCGCTGACAGGATTAACGCTCACGTATGCAAAGGCGCAAGCCGCATCCGACGCACCGTTGACAATCACAACATCGGTGAATACCGACGGCGTGGCAACAACAGTAAAAGGACTGCTTGATTCCTACAACGAAGCATTACGCTTCTTGCAAAATGAATCAAAAAAAGCTGGTAACGACGGTGCGGTGCGCTCGCTGACACAACGCTTGCGCGGCGTAACGGGGCAAACCTACGGAACCGACTCATCGGTGAAGTTTCTCTCGGATGCGGGAATCAGCATCGGACGGGACGGAACACTGACTGTCGGCGATAAAACAAAACTTACAACACTCTTGCAGGACGACCCTGCAAAGGCGGCTGGACTCTTTACCGGAGCAAACGGATTGGCTCAAACATTACGGAATATTGTGAATGATGTATCCGGTACGGATGGTCTTGCTTCAACCCGGAGCAATGCGCTTCGGTCTCAAATAACCCGCGTCAGCGACCAACGCAAGACGTTGGAAACCCGTGTGGACCGCGAGGTGGAACAACAAAAGCGGGAATACCGCAAACTCCAAGAATCCTACTATCAGTTGCAAGGACAGCTCAGTCAGTATTCGTCGTATCGCTAAGCCGGAGTTTGGCAAGGTTCTTGCCAATTTGCAGTAGCGTATTCGACTCACGTAACACAATGCGGTTTTCTCAATGAAATGCCGCAGAGAGAGCAGAGGGCACGTCCATGATTGACCGTATTACAACACAGCCGTTGTATGCCGTTCAAGCAAAGCGGCACGTACATCCCGACGGGCGGCGCGGTGGCAACACCAACGCCGGACAACAGGATGGCAACGACCGTCACGACACTACGCAGCCGGACAACACCGAACAGAACCAATATCAGGATTCGCACAGCCGTGAGATATTGATACACGACGACCATACGATTGCACATACCGAGTTATTCGATGAGACCGCAGAGTATGTTCATCCATTGGTTGGTATGAGGTTATACGGCAGACAATCCCCAAATGGGAGTGAACATCATGATTCCCATTCGGAAGGCGCACAGCAGGCGGCACGAATAGCCGCATACGTGCAGAGGTATCAACATTCTGTAACCGATGAACGCATCTGACGACGACTACGGTACAATGCTCCTGAATGCCATCAAGTATCTGAATGCAGAACTTGACACCACTCTTGAAAGCATGACGACTCCGAACGGCGACGGTTTTAGCACCGACTCAATACCGCGATTGCTTGAACAACGGGCAAAGCTCATGCAAGCACTTTCGGTATGGCGTGCAAGTCCGCCCGGAGAACTCTATGTTTCGCAACATTCTGTTGCATGGTCGTCGGAAATTGATAATTTGGAATCGTCGGACACCGAACGTCTTCATGCTCTACGCGGCATGATGGATTCGGCGGGGGAACACCTCCGCACTACCCAACAACGTAAATCAGTTTTATTATATAAATGAGGTTTGTATGATTAACAGTGTAAATTCAACACCAAGTACCACCCCTGTTCAGGCAAATAATGGAAATTCATCTGCAAGTAATAATAATGCGTCGCAGATTTTTGTACCAATCAAGCCACCGCAGGATAAACTCGAGCTTTCGCAAGCGGCTGTAGCATTAAGCAATAGTCCTGCTGCAACCAACTCCGAGTCCGTTCAACAAAAGTTAGAGAGCGGATTTTATGATAATCCCGCTGTTCTCCGTAGTGTTGCCCGCAAGTTGAACGATTCGTTCAGCCAGGGGCTTGGAAATAACGCTCCGGCATTGAACTAAGGGTAGTATCTATATACATAAAAGCCGCTTCGGTTGTCCGAAGCGGCTTTTTGTTTTTTTACGGAGAATGTTTGGAATACCCTTACAGCACGGCACTCAAGAAATACTTCGCATACGCAAAGAAGGAATAGCTGTTGTTGTAGATAAATCCTATTGAACCAAAAAGCGTTGCGATGAGCAGAATCCCGATTCCATACACTGGCAGCGGATTGACATCGAATACAACCGATGTTGCACGCATTGTACGGTAGAATATCCACAGCATGACAAGCAATAGCAACACAACCCACAGCGTGACAGGCGTAACATCCAATGCACGGAAAAGTATAGTGCAAAACGGCAGAAAGAGTACCATTGGCAGTGCCGACCACACGGCGATAATGAACGTATCGCTAAAGAAAATCCTACCACGAACGAACAGTGCACCAATACGGAGCAGTACGGCGACAAGAATAATACCGATAACAACGGCAAGTGTGATGACGGCAACGCCAAGTTCCGGACTCCATGCCAAGCTGCTGATAAACCCTTTCATGCCTTCTTGCGGGAAGAGCAGCATCACGGCATATTCGGCGATGGCACTCATGCGGGTGTAGAAAAGGATTGTGGATAGTAATATCCCGCCCGTTGCTGCAATGATGAAGCACAATACCGCTGTCTGCTGGCGCGAGAGAATACGCTGGTCGCGGATGTCGGAGTAGAAATTGTAGGGATAGATCATTGCGCGGATGACGTACTCGCGGAAGCGGCGCGAGCGGTTCATCATCAGCACGATAAGGATGATGAGCAACACAGCCATGATGATGAAGATCACCGGCATGGTTTCGTTGTAGTTGCCTGCTTGCAAGAGCGGGTCTTTCTCGTCGTTCAGCAGCGACTTATACATATCGAATGACACTCGCTTTTGGCGGTTGGCATCGGTAAGTCCCGAGTAGCAATAGTACTGTCCGGACGTATTGGTCAAGATGGTGGAGCGGTTAAGCGTATAATCCGTCAGCGACCACACGAACGCACCGCCTGCTTGTGCGGCAAGCATTGCTTCGTAGCATGACTTCACATAGCGTGCCTGTGCTTCGAGCGAAATCGGGTCGGCATACCCGCTGCGGTTATCGGGGTTGATAGGTTTTCCAAACGAAAAAGCGAATGGCTTTCCTCCGGCTTGGCTCACACGCTGCAACTCTGCGGTTATCTGAACCGGCGGCATATCGAAGCGGTCAATCATATAAATGATACCGTCCACGTTATCCTTGATGACATTTTTCGAGCGGAAGCGGACGGTGGCAAGCACAGGGCGTTCGGATTGCTTGTGAAGGATGCCTGCAATTGTGCCGATGTATGAATATGTCACCGAAGAACTTTGCTCCAACCCTTCGCAGATATTCCACGCTGCAATGCAGGGCTGACGCTCGTATGCCATAATCATCCGCTCGGTAATGTTCTTCATCCGACCCACAACTTCGTCGGTGTTCACCAGTGGCGACGGCGACGCGGACGCCGACGATGCGGACGAATTCGACGACGAACTGGACGACGAGTGGTGATGGTTGTGGTTATTATTGTTCGACACACCGGTGGACGAGG
>JAEUSO010000296.1 GCA_016788605.1 Candidatus Kapaibacterium sp.
TGCAATCACCGAAGGTCGAGAAGTGGCAAAAACCCGCGCTGCGGAAATTGGTGCACAAAACGAGCGTGAAGACAAGGAAAACGAATCGCAGGGCGACGATAAACCGCGCCGCCGTATGCGCGAACGCCGCCGCCGTAACGATAGTGATGCGGACGTTGTGGCAACATCAGAAGCACCAACCGCTGAGTAACGGCGATAATGCAGTTTCCGCTTAAGCATCTAAATTCTATAAACAACTGAAACATAAGAGAACATGATTACACCCGCAATGGTAAAAGAACTGCGCGAAAAATCAGGCGCAGGCATGGCTGATTGTAAAAAAGCACTTGATGAAACAAACGGCGATATGAGTGCAGCGATGGAGTACCTTCGCAAAAAAGGTGCAGCTAATATCGCAAAGCGCGCCGACCGCTCTGCGAACGAAGGTCTTGCACTTTCGTATGTGAGCGATAACGGTAAAAACGCGGCTATCGTTGAAGTGAATTGCGAGACCGACTTCGTTGGACGTAATGAAGAGTTTGTCGGATTTGCCAATGCTGTTGCCAATGCTGTGTTGAAGACAGGTCAGACCGACGGCGACCTGTGGAGTTTCGACCTCGGTGGTAAAACGCTTGGCAATCTCCGTGATGAGATTTTGGCGAAGTTTAGCGAGCGTATCGAATTACGCCGCGCGGAATATCTAAGCAGCGAAGGCACTCTGACTGCATATAACCATGCAGGGAATAAACTTGCGGTTGTGCTTGATGTAGCCGGTGCTTCAACCGACGAAAAGGCGCAAGGTCTGATGCGTGATATTGCAATGCAAGTTGCAGCGATGAATCCGCTCTATGTTGATCGCTCTCATGTAACGCAAGCCGCACTCGACAAAGAAATGGAGATTCTCCGCGAGCAGGCGTTGAACGAAGGCAAAAAGCCGGAACTCGCAGACCGGATTGCGCAAGGTCGTGTAGAGAAGTATTATCAAGAGAACTGCCTTGTTGAACAATCCTATGTGAAGGATGGCAACAAGACGGTTGCAGATGTGGTGAAAGAACTCGGTGACGGTGCGGCTGTTGTCCGTTTCCGCCGCTTCTTCCTCGGCGAGCAACTCTAAAACACGCATAACAAAAAGAAAAACCTCTCCGGCTTCAATCGTAGAGGTTTTTTTGTATCAATACACACTGTGCTTGAAAACCGCACACATTCGCATATCATCATGACTACTGAAATCAAGTATAAGCGCATTCTTCTGAAACTCAGCGGCGAATCACTGATGGGCGAACAGAAGTACGGCATTGATGCTGCCATGCTCATGCAGTTTGCCGAGGATGTGGCGCAGGTTGTCAACGAAGGTGTTGAAGTCGGGCTTGTCATCGGCGGGGGAAATATCTTTCGGGGTGTGCAGGCAGCCAAAGCGGGCATTGACAAGGTATCGGGTGATTACATGGGTATGCTCGCCACGGTGATTAACTCGATCGGGCTGCAAAATGCACTGGAAAATTGTGGCGTACAGACACGCTTGCAGAGTGCTATCCACATGTCGCAAATCGCCGAACCGTTCATCCGCCGCCGTGCTCTCCGGCATTTGGAAAAAGGGCGTGTGGTATTATTCGGAGCGGGCACTGGCAATCCCTATTTTACCACCGATACCGCGGCAGCACTCAGGGCAATCGAAATCGAAGCGCAGTGTATAATTAAAGGTACTCGTGTGGATGGGATTTACGACAGCGACCCCGAGAAAAATCCCAGTGCACTCCGCTATACATCACTCAGCTACAAAGAGGTCTTGGATAAAGGTCTTGGTGTGATGGATATGACTGCGATTACTCTTTGCCAGGAAAACAACCTCCCGATTTTAGTATTCGATATGAACACGCGCGGCAATCTTCTCCGGTTGGTGAAAGGTGAAGATGTTGCCACTATTGTTTCGTAACTAACCATAATCACAAAAGGAAACACAAATGCCAGTACAAGATTTTACCAATACAGCCCGAACCGGAATGGGTAAGGCAATCGAGCATTTTCAGCAGCAACTCGCAAAAGTGCGTACGGGGCGTGCATCGGCATCCATGCTTGATACTATCAAAGTTGATTATTACGGAACGCCCACGCCAATTTCGCAAATCGGCTCTGTCTCCGTTCCTGAACCCCGGATGATTATCATCCAACCGTGGGAGCGCAATATGCTCGGTCCGATTGAAAAGGCGATTCAGGCAAGCGATCTGAATATCAATCCAAATAACGACGGCTCGGTTATCAGGTTGCCGATTCCGCCGATGACGGAACAACGTCGCAAAGAGATTGTGAAACAGTGCGGTAAGTTGGCGGAGGAAGCTAAAGTCGCTGTCCGTCAAGTGCGACGCGATCAACTTGAATTATTGAAAAAAGCTGAAAAGACGGAAGGTTTTTCGGAAGACGACCGCAAGCGCGGCGAAGAGGAAATCCAAAAACACACCGATAAGTTTGTGAAAGATATTGACGTGATTCTTGCCGCCAAAGAGCAAGAAGTCATGGGTGAGTAAATAACTCACTCTACGACAGTTCAATTCGAGAGGTGGAGGTTCCATGTGCGGACGATATACATTTTTTACACCGCCCCGGATTATAGAGAAGCGGTTTCATGCGAAAGTGACGGACACATTGATACCCCGTTACAATGCCGCCCCTACGCAACTGCTGCCTGTTATCCGTGATATAGATGGCAAGCCGCGTTCTGTGGAATTGCTGTCATGGGGATTGGTTCCGTCGTGGTCAACGGATATTCGTATCGCATCCAAACTCATTAACGCACGTGCTGAAACATTAGCCGATAAGCCAAGTTTCCGAAATGCGTTAAAGAGTCGCCGGTGTCTAGTTTTAGCCGACGGTTTCTACGAATGGAAAAGTAATGTTAAACCCAAAGTTCCGGTACGAATCACCTGCCGTGATGAATCACCGTTTGCAATGGCTGGAATCTGGGAACGGTGGGTAAATCCTGTATCGGGTGAGATATTGGAATCGTTTGCAATCATTACCGTTCCCGCCAATGAAACACTTCTCCCATACCACGAACGTATGCCTGCATTTTTGCAACCCGAACACGAAGATATTTGGCTTGACGCAGGTGTTCACACCCAAGAACATTTGAAACTTCTTGCTACGTATCCTGCCGATAAAGTCAGTATTCATGTGGTTTCGGCAAGGGTTAATGATAATAAACACGACGATGCGGAGTTGCTTACGCCCGACAGTGGAACGACGATGAACATTACCTCGCCACTCAGCCGGTATAACGAACCGTCGCTCTTTGATGAAGAGATTGGGTAAGCCGTCATCACCACGTTTTTTTCATCATGAGCGCCATAACTGATGAAACATTGAATTGACACCACCTTTAGCTATGATAAAAAAAGTAAGTTGCGTTGAGAAAATACTCATGCAACGAATGTCACCGAAAGACGACAGTGTGCAAACACGTGTGTGTATAGTAAATGAACTGCATCGCTTTGCACATCATATCGGCAAGTTCCGACCAAAACGAACGACAGATATATCAATCCAATCAACGATTGCCAAGGTGGTGAACAGTGTACATCGCTCTGCTTGAAAATGTTGCCCGCTCGCTTGATGCACACAATGTGCGGTACATGATTATCGGCGGACAGGCGGTGCTTATCTATGGCGAGCCGCGTCTTACACGCGATATAGATATTACGATTGACGGCACACCCAAACAGCGTTTAGCATTTGTACGGGATATTTGCACAGAACTATCGCTGTCGATTCCTGCCGAGGCAACTGATGAGTTTGTAGAATCAACATACATACTTCCGGCTTTCGATGAAGCAACGGGATTTCAGCTCAAATTCATCTTTAGTGAATCGGCATACGAGCAGCAGGCAATGACAAGAACACAGTATATATCCATACGTGATTATTCGGTTCACTATGCAAGCGCAGAAGATGTTATCATTCACAAACTGATTGCGAACCGTCCACGCGATTATGAGGATATTGTCTCCATACTAAAACGTGGTAACAACATTGACAATGAGTATGTGATGCAATGGCTTGCCGAATTCGATAAAGGGCTGAATACCGATTATGTCCGCAGATATGAACAACTGTGGGCAGACACGGTTACGTTGTAGCACATATGAAGATATACTACTCCGACCATTATACCGTTGAGCTTCCCGAAGGGC
>JAEUSO010000297.1 GCA_016788605.1 Candidatus Kapaibacterium sp.
TCGGTTCCGCATAACAAAAAAGCCATCAGGTGTTCCTTGATGGCTTTTTTTATAGATGTCACTTTGGATTTTTCACAACAAACATCGGTCCGCGCACAAGCGAAGCAGAACCGCATACCCCTACAGCATTCCCATTTATCGAGCCCTGATTAGGGTCGTACCGTTTTTCCGCTCCTTGAAATTGATTAAGCTTGAACCACTCCGCCATGTTTTTGTCCGGTGCGTAAATCACTATCTCGTGGCTACCGTACCATTTGAAGGCATTCCACACAACCGGCACTTGTGTATTGACTAAAAATCCCCACGATGTTTTTTCAAAATACTCCGGGTTGCCTTCGCCTCCAAAACGGTTAATGAGTGTTGGAGTGCGGGCGTTCAATTCTGTTGTTGGCGGTGTTCGCAGCGAGCCGTAATTCAGCGTGTCGAAGCAGCGTACTGCAAGCAGGTATTCTGACTGTAAGCCACTCTTCAACTTCCATTCAATCTTCAAAGAATCTACGGATGGTAAATTCAATGTGTCGGTCGGGAACTGTGCAACGGGCTTGGGCGGACGAACCCAACTCAACGAATCGGGCGTAACTGTTCTTCCGGTTGCCACAGAGCCATCTGCAAATTTTACTTGTAACAAATATGTCGTTTTAGGTTGCACTAATACTCCTTGTGCAGAGTAATACTCCCCGGCACCGGTCGTGTCGGTAGTTCGGTATGTTAAGGGAATACGGTTTGCTGTTGCGGAGTCAGTGAGCGATACTTCAGCATTCGTAATCATGCTTTCACGGATGCTGTACGGCTTATTAAGAGGTTGTGATGAAAACACTTGAATGCCTTTAATAGTGTCGCCAACCATCAGCAACGAGGAGATAACATTTTGTTGAACGTAGTCGTCGGTGATAACGGCATCACCGCACGAGATTATCGTTGAACCGGCTAAGATGGTTACTATGAGTTTGTGCAGATATGAGATATGTTTCTTCATTTGTATTGAGGTTATTCTTTATAGTACTTAGAATTTAACTTCAAGCGATAAGCTTGGAATTATAGGAAGCAAACGTACGTCACGCACTTCGGTAACACCTTTTGATGTATCGAAAACACGGACAAAAATGTCGCGTCGCGAATACACATTGAAGATGTCTATAATCAACTTTGCGGGCAGACCAAATATCGATGTTCTATAGGATGCACTGAGGTTTAATTGATGCGAGGGCGGCAGCCGGAAATTGTACCTATCGCCTTGAATGGCGAAACTTCCGGGATTACTTTCGCCCGGCAGACCAACGCGGAATCGCGATGTAACACCGGTGAACGGCTGACCCGATTGGAAGAGAAATGTAGCACCGACATCCCATGTATCCGTTAACTCATAATTGGCAACAACTTTGAAATCATGCCGCCTGTCGTACCGTGGATTAAACTGTTTACCATTGTTAATATCAGGGAATGTTGCCCATACCCAACCAAGTGCGTAGCCAATCCACCCCGTGAGTTTACCGCTCTTTTTCTGGAAGAAGAGTTCGCCGCCATACGCTTCGCCATTGCCGGAAAAGAACACATCGTTCACAGTGACTGATGCGGTTTGAAACGGGCGGATTTCGCTGATGTTATAGAGTTTCTTGTAATATACATCGAAGTTAAACTCCATGTCGGCGGCGGGCTTTGCCTCGATACTTGCAATGTAATGCAGCGCGTAACTTGGATTAACGGTTTTATCTGTCGGCAGCCATGTATCAAAGAACGAGAAGTCCTGCAAGGTTGCTAATCGAAAGTATTGACTGTACATACCCCACGCGCCTTTCAAAGCCCACTCATCACTGATTTGGTAGCGCACAGCCACACGCGGATCGACACGGAATACATTGCTTAACTCCCAATAGTTGGTTCGCAATCCGCCTTGCAGCGAGAACTCTTCGGTTATCTGTGCATTCAGTTGTGCATATGCTGCATGAACCCAGTCAGTCGGACGAAAATTTGAATTACCCGGACGGACACTATCGGACTCTGCCGGTATGTCACCTGTACCGTCAAAACTTTGTACGTACGAAAAGCGGTAGTAATTGCCTTCATATCCTGTCTTGACTGTCAGTTCATTCGATGCAAACCATTCAAGGTCTGCCTTCAATGTGTAGTCGGTAATCCCATTCGTCACAAATGATGTAAAATCCGATTGCTTAATCGTAAAATTGTTGCGATAGTTGCTACCGCTTACATTGACAGTCGAGAATAAGTTATCGCCAAACACGTGCGTCCAGCGTAGTGAACCGACGCGATTGCCGATACCGATCTCCGCGTTCAATCCTGTTTGGTCAATCGTCAGATAATCACTGCTTAAAAATCCGCTTGCATAGATGCGGTCGTTCGGTCCAAGTACCTGCGTAACTTTTGCATTAACATCATAGAAACCGAGTTTAGGTAAGGGGTTCGCCGGGTCTTCGGGAAGTGCCGCTATAAGCAAATCAAGATAGGTGCGGCGACCGCCAATAAACCACGAACCGTTTCCGAGCGGACCCTGTAATGATGCACGGGACGAAATCAACCCAAGCGATGCCAGTCCTTCAAAATGCTCCTTGTTTCCTTCTTTCTGAGTCAGGTCAATCACCGCACTCATGCGTCCGCCGTATTGCGCTGGGAAACCACCCTTTATCAACTCAACATCCTTAATTGCCTCGGGATTGAATGTTGATATAAAACCAAATAAGTGAGACGGGTTATAGACATTCGAGCCGTCAATCAATACCAAGTTTTGGTCGGGAGAACCGCCGCGAATAAACAGTCCGCTCGACACTTGTGACGACGATAATACGCCGGGCAGAAACTGTAATGCGCGAAACACATCCGCCTCGCCGCCGATACGGATATTCTTGATTTGCTCGACAGGGATATTCACACTGCTGACAGAGATTTCACGCTTTTCAATTTCGCGGTCGGCAGTTACAACCACTTCCCCGCTCTTGACTGATTGGGGAATGAGTTCAAACGTAACTTTCTTCTGCTCACCATCACGAAATGATAACGGGCGCTCGAACTTTTCATATCCGATAAATCGAACGGCTACGGTATATGAACCTGCGGGAATATCATTCACGATAAAGTAACCGCTTTTGTTTGTTTTGGCACCTTTCTTCGTGCCTTTCAAAATAACCGTGGCATTGATGAGCGGCTCTTTTGTCGCTGAATCAAGAACAAAGCCGCTGAGTGTTGTTGATAAAAGAGGTGTACGAGTTTTTGCAGCAGAATAGAGCGGCAAAACACTACAGAGTACAACTAAAGAATACAGTATAAAACGAACAGACATAATGACGAGAGTGATTGTTAGATTCGCGCCGAAACGAACGACTGCGGGAATTAGTTTCACTCATCGTAAAGTATTTGATGAAATGGTGTGGAATTACCGCACCACACTTACCATGCACTTGACGGGTGCGGATGCGCCGCGCAACGTGATGGACACAACATACACGCCCGACGGTAAGCCGCTTGTGTTGATGCGTGTAGTTGCGCCGCTGTATTGCTCCACACCGCGGAGGTCGGTCAAGGTGATGGATGTTGCTTCCGCGTCGGCGGGTAACGAGACCGTGATGTAGTCCGTAGCGGGGTTGGGTGTGATGATGATGCGACCCGCTTCCGTCTCGATAACCGATGTGGTTTCTTCCGTTGTGAAACGCCATGTGTCCGACCATGCACTGTTACCTTCGGCGTTCACACCGCGCACACGCCAATAGTATTCGCGCTTGGGGTCAAGGGTCAATGTGCTGCCTGTGCTTTGCAAGCCCTGCTCGCTGCGGACTATGGTTGTGAATCCCGTATCGCTGGCAAGTTCCACACGGTAGGATTGCGCCCGTGCCGCACTCTTCCATTGGAATGCTATGGATGTCGGAGGGATGATGGTGTCGTTCGGCGGATACACCAACTCCGGTGCGGCGGGACGCACGGTTTGCGATTCGAGTTTCCGAACCGACGACCAGTCGCCGCGTAGTACTCCGCGAAGTCCCCGCACCCGAACATAGTATGTTTCGCCGTCGGGCAATTGTACGCTGCGCTGAACAACATTCTGCGATGAATCATTCATGACAAGCGTTGTGAATTGCGGACTCCGCGATACTTGCAGATGATATTTCAATGCCTTCGGCACTTGCTTCCATTGCACCGTCACC
>JAEUSO010000298.1 GCA_016788605.1 Candidatus Kapaibacterium sp.
GCGGATAAGCATACCGGAATCAATGTTGGAATACACGTACACAGTGTATGATTATCTTGGCTCGGCGGTACTAACGGGCAAGGTTGCACACTCAGAGAATCTTGATATATCCGCATTGCCGGCAGGAGTGTATTACATTCGTCTTAACGCACCCGCTGTAACGCCAATAAAGTTTGTCAAGCATTAGTCACAGTATCATCATGTAATCCTATGAATATACTCCGCACATCAATTCTATTCTTGATAGCTCTCATTATTTTGATTGAATGTGCTTCAGCACAATATGTAACAACCTATGCGGGCGGTAGTTACACAGGATATGTTGATGGTAATGTAGCGGCTGCTAAATTCAATAATATCGGTGGAGTAGCGTGTGATTCTAATGGTGTCCTCTATGTTGCGGATACTGATAACGATCGTATCCGTAAGATAGATAAAGTAGGAATTGTCAGCACCTACGCAGGTAGTATCTCTGGGTTTGCCGATGCAACAGGAACTAACGCTAAATTTTATAGACCGACAGGTGTGGCGGTTGATAACAACGGATGGGTGTATGTTACCGATCAGCTCAATCATAAAATCCGTAAGATTAGTCCTGATGGTGTTGTATCTACACTTGCAGGTAGTGAGAAAGGATACAAAGACGGTGCATCTGGTGAAGCGCGGTTTAACTCGCCGAGCGGCATTGCTGTGGATAAGAATGGTGTTGTTTATGTTGCCGACTTTGGCAACCATACAATCCGTAAAATCACTCCTGACGGGACAGTCAGCACAGTTGCAGGGAATGGTGTTTCAGGGTCGAAAAACGGTTTGGGTAGAAATGCACAGTTGTCATACCCGATGGATGTTGTTGTTAGTTCGTCGGGAATAAAATACGTAGCTGATTATGGAAACCATCGTGTCCGTAAAATTGATGCTAACGATATGGTCACGACGTATGCGGGAACAGATGAGGGATATGTTGAAGGTAATAGTGATAGTGCAAAGTTTTCTGAACCAACCGGTCTATCACTTGATAATTATGGAAACGTTTTAGTTGCTGACAGGGGAAATCGTCGTATCCGATTCATCAATGCAAATGAAACTGTAGAGACATTGACAGGAAGCGGCTTTGGTAATAATGATGGAAAAAACGCTGAAGCACGTTTTCAATATCCTCAGAAAATTACGTGGTGTAAAAATAAATTGTATATCACCGATAAGGGGAATAATACTTTGCGTTATTCTGACTGGGGATATGTTTATACTTTATCAGGTGGCGAACGCGGAATGCTTAATTCTTATCGGAAAGACGCTAAGTTCAGTTATCCTTATAGCGTGGCTGTTGATATAGCGGGTACGCTCTATGTCTTAGATACCTATAATAATTGTATCCGAAAGATAACTGCCGACGGTATGGTGACAACGCTTGCCGGAAGTAAGGAAGGGTTTGCAGATGGTCAAGGTGAATCTGCCCAATTTAGTTTTCCGCGAGGTATTACAGTAGATGAGGCAGGGACTGTATATGTGGCTGATAGTCGAAACAATAGAATCCGTAGAATTCGAGCTGATGGTACGGTAACTACTCTTTCTACAGGTTATGAAAGATTGTCTAATCCAACAGGAGTGGCAGTGGATGCTGATGGTAATGTGTATGTTACAGATACATATAATTACCGAATACGAAAGGTGAGTATTGATGGTACGGTAACAACGATTGCCGGAAGCACGCAAGGTTACTCGGATGGCGAGGGCTTGTTTGCACTATTCAGTTACCCAAAGGGAATCACAGTTGATTATTCGGGAACATTATACGTTACAGATGCTGATTACATAAGGAAGATTAGTCCTGACGGATATGTAACAACTATAGCAGGAGGCATTTTGGGATATGCCAATGGTAAGGGGAAAGTCGCTCGCTTCAATGCTCCAGAGGGTATTACTGTGGATGCTTCTGGAACTGTGTATGTTGCTGACTTTGGAAATAACCGTATACGGGCGGTCTATCCTGACGGAACTGTCACAACTGTAGCAGGAAGTGGCAATGGGTATTCCGATGGACTTGATTCGTCAGCGCAGTTTTTTTCTCCTTCAGGTGTGGCAATGGATGGTAGTAAAACTGTGTATGTTGCCGATACATGGAACCACCGCATCCGCAAAATCACATTCGGTCCGGTGAGCGTCGAGGCGCTTCCATTCAATAATGAATCATGGACAATCAGCCCGAATCCTACTACATCTACGTTGCGGATAAGCATACCGGAATCAATGTTGGAGCATACATACACTGTATGTGATTATCTTGGTTCAACGGTACTAACGGGCAAGGTTGCACACACAGAGAATGTTGATATATCCGCACTGCCAACGGGAGTGTATTACATACGCCTTGATGCGCCCACAACAACGCCGCTTAAATTTGTAAAGCACTAAGCCCTGTTATTCGTAATCAACGCTCGTGCAAATGCTGTGATTGTACTCCTTGATTAAAGATGAACACAACCCTTATACGGCGCGTTATTGTTGTAAGTTTGCGCCAGATATTCAGTCGCATATCACCAATCCCACCTCATGAAGCTGTTACCGCCGTCGCTACGCAAAGATATCCGGGCGTTGCATTCCCGTAAGGGACGCGACGGGGCGGGTGCATTCCTTGTTGAGGGGAAAAAGTGTGTGTGGGAGTTGTTGCGTAGTGATTTTCATGCAGAGTGTGTGGTTATTGAAAGCGGAAAGGAAGAAGAAAATCATGCACTGCTTTTTGCCGCACAAGGTATTGATTGCTACAACGCACCGCCAAGTGTGATTGAACACATCAGCGATACCTCGTCACCGCAAGGCATCATTGCCGTGGCAGCAAAACCAACCACAGTATTACCTCACAATCCTCCGCAGGTTTCGCTATTACTTGATGGTATTAACGACCCCGGTAACGCAGGCACGATGCTCCGGACAGCTCATTGGTTCGGTATTCGTGCTATCATCGCAGGAGAGGGGACAGTGGATTGGTTTCACCCAAAGACAGTCCGCGCCACAATGGGATCTTTGTTTCATTGTGATGTCTATCACGCACCGCTCACAGAATATCTCGACTCATTGCCCGAATCTATACTCACACTTGGTGCAAGTGTTCATGCGTCCGTGGAGTTAACAAGCATTGCCCCTCCTGAATCATTCGCACTTGTTATCGGAAGCGAATCGCACGGTATGGCAAGCGAGGTTGAACAACGCTTACGCTTACCATTTGTGATTGGTGGCGTGGGCGATGCCGAATCACTCAATGCCGCTGTTGCAGCGGGAATCAGTATGTACCACCTTACCCGGTCACTCGCATGATACTTCTTGTTGCAACAAACAATCCGCATAAGGCGGAAGAACTTCACGGTATTTTGAAGAATACATTTTCCGACCTTTCGATTCGCACAATCACCGATGTCCTGCCGGAAGGAATGGACGTAGAGGAAACAGGTGCTACGCTCGAAGAGAATGCGTACTTGAAAGCTGCGGCACTCTATGCGGCAACGGGATTACCCACGATTGCCGACGATACTGGACTGGAAGTGGATGCATTGGATGGCAAGCCGGGAGTCCGTTCGGCGCGTTTTGCAGGCGAGAATGCAACGTATTCCGATAACGTGGCATTGCTCATTGAATCACTGCGGAATGTTCCCGCCGGGCAACGAACTGCACGGTTTCGCACGGTAATGTGTTACTGCGACGATATTCGAACCTTCTTTGTTGAAGGCGAATGCAGAGGCACTATTCTGAATGCACCGAAAGGTCAGGGAGGATTCGGATACGACCCCGTGTTTGTTCCCGACGGCTTCGATGTGACGTTTGCCCAAATGGATGCGGAACAAAAAAATATGATAAGTCATCGCGGTCGCGCATTACGCGCATTTGCAGAACAACTCACCAACTACACCACGTGATGCCACTCCGTAAATACATCGTTGAATGGTCGAACAAATGCGAGGAACTCTCGCAGGAAGAGTTCTACCTGTGCATGGCTGCAAGTGCCGCAGCACGCAATAAACCTGATTATATCGCATCGGCAGTTCAACTTGCAATTGATAATGGCTACGACCTTTTGCGTATGTACGAGGCATTGCTTCAGACCTATCTCTTTGCAGGGTTTCCTGCCGCACTCGAAGCGTTGAT